>NZ_DBHLAM010000022.1:0-27890 GCF_057314195.1 Rodentibacter sp.
GTTAAGGGCTTCAATAAACCAGCGATTGTCTAACCAACTCGGCGCGTAGTATAGAGATTAACAAAAGTACGGTCAATAAAACCTAACGAATTTTAAATGCGCATATATCATAGCTTCAGGCGCAATATCGTAAGCTCTCGCATCAGCAAGACGACATAATTTTTCATTCGTTTTTTGATGCCATTCAGCTAAAATAGCGCCATTTCAACGCAGGTTAGGATGGTTATGAATTATCTACAAATCGCTCGCGACACGCTTGCCGTGGAGAGCACCGCATTGACGCAATTAAGTCGACGTTTGAACGATGACTTTAATCAAGTCGTGGAATTGATTTTGGCTTGCCGAGGACGTTTAGTTATCGGCGGCATCGGTAAATCCGGTTTAATCGGCAAAAAAATGGTGGCGACTTTTGCCTCCACCGGCACACCAAGTTTCTTTTTACATCCGACAGAAGCCTTTCACGGCGATTTGGGTATGCTTAAACCGATTGATATTGTTATGCTGATTTCTTATAGCGGCGAAACGGACGATGTGAACAAACTGATCCCGAGTCTGAAAAATTTCGGTAATCAAATTATTGCATTAACCAGTAATAAAAATTCGACGTTGGCCCGTCACGCGGATTATGTATTGGATATTACGGTGGAACGCGAAGTTTGCCCGAATAATTTGGCACCGACCACGTCTGCCTTAGTCACTCTGGCTCTCGGTGATGCGTTAGCGGTGTCTTTGATCACCGCGCGCGATTTTCAACCGGCAGATTTCGCCAAATTCCATCCGGGCGGTAGCCTTGGACGCCGCTTGTTATGCAAAGTGAAAGACCAAATGCAAACGCGCTTGCCGGTTATTGCGCCGAACAGCAATTTTACGGACTGTTTAAGCGCAATGAATGAAGGTCGAATGGGAGTGGCTTTAGTGATGGAAAACCAACAACTAAAAGGCATTATCACCGATGGCGACATTCGCCGCGCCTTAACCGCAAACGGTGCCGACACGCTGAACAAAACCGCGCAAGATTTTATGACCCGTTCGCCGAAAACGATTCATCAAGAGGAATTTTTAGCCAAAGCGGACGAGTTGATGAAAGCGAAGAAAATTCACTCGTTGGTTGTGGTGGATGACGAAAATCGCGTGGTCGGATTAGTGGAATTTTCAAGCTAAGGAAACCCAAGCTAAGGAAGCATCATGCAACAAAAATTAGAAAAAATTAAATTGGTGATTACCGACGTGGATGGCGTGCTGACCGATGGACAACTGCATTATGACGCCAATGGCGAAGCGATCAAAAGTTTTCATGTGCGTGACGGGTTAGGTATGAAAATGCTGATGAACGCCGGTATTCAAGTCGCCTTGCTATCCGGCAGAGATTCTGCCGTTTTGCGCCGTAGAATCGCCGATCTCGGCATTAAATTATTTTTCCTCGGTAAATTAGAAAAAGAAAGCGCCTGTTTTGATTTAATGAAACAAGCCGGCGTTACGCCCGAACAAACCGCTTATATCGGCGATGATAGCGTGGATCTGCCGGCATTCGCCGTGTGCGGCGTTGCTTTCGCGGTAGCCGACGCGCCAAGTTATGTGAAAAATGCGGCGGATTATGTCCTTTCTACCCAAGGCGGCAAAGGCGCATTTCGGGAAATGTCTGATATGATTTTGCAAGCGCAAGGCAAATCTGCCGTATTTGACAGTGCGCAGGGATTTTTGCAATCGGTGAAGAATATGGGGCAGTAAAAATTGACGTTCTCCTCTCAAAACAGCACCGCATTGAAAGCCGCTTCAATGCGGTGCTGTTTTGCTAGGCTAATGCTGCTTTATTTCAACAAAATGCTCGATTAATTTGATCATCAATTCCTTTTGCTCCGGCAAACTTTCCGCCACCAACAACGCCAATGCTACAAGGGTATTTTCGTTAATCAGCCGTTCTACCGGTTTTGCCAATAAATGTTGATTCAAATGCAAGTACCACAAAAACAAGAAAGAACCGGTACGTTTATTTCCGTCTGCAAGCGGGTGATTTTTGATCACGAAATACAACAAATGCGCCGCGCGACTGGCCACATTCGGATAAAACAATTCTTCGCCCGTTTAGAACTAATGCGGTAACCTACGGAAATAATGGCATCAAGGTTATAGTGTTTTAACGTACGCTTAACCTGACGTTTTCCCTCTTGGCGAACTACCGAGAAATCCTCGGTAGTTAGATTCTCATCAAGCTCACCTTCTGCGTAAATATTTTTCAAGTGCAAACTGATATTGTCGGTGCTCGTATCAAATAACATTGCCATTTGAGGTTGATTAAGCCATACCGTCTCATTTTCCAACGAAACCTGTAACGAAACTTGTCCGTCTTCCGATTGATAAATTTGAATTTGACTGTTCATCGTTCTCTCCTGTAAATGAAATCAGGTAGCTCTGGTGAAATTTTAAGAAAAAGACAAGTATATTTTGTTGATTTTTTGAGCCGAATTGCAAAATGACATTTGAATGGCAATAAATATAAGGAGTTCTTTTACTTCAATAACGCGTTTACTACTTTTGGAACACCCGCTCCGGCTTTCATCGCGATAATTTCAACTTGTTGACGAATGAACCCGCTATTCGGATGCGGATCAATTAAATAAATTTTTGCCCGACTCGGCGCTTCATTGACCAATCCATTTGCCGGATAAACTTGCAATGATGTACCGATGACAATCACAATATCCGCTTTTTTCACCAGTTCTTCGGCTTTCGGCAACATCGGCACATTTTCGCCAAAAAAGACGATGTGCGGACGCATTGGATAGCCATTTTCATCTTTGTCCTCTAATTTCTGATCGTCAAAACAAGGAACAATATAATCAGGATCAAAACTACTTCTCGCTTTGTTAAGTTCGCCGTGTAAATGAAGTACATTTTTACTACCAGCCCGTTCATGTAAATCGTCCACGTTTTGCGTGATGATGTGAACGTCATAGGCTTTTTCCAACTCCACCAACGCTAAATGTGCCGCATTCGGTTGAGCTGCTTGTGCGTTGCGGCGGCGTTCGTTATAAAATTCCAACACCTTGGCACGATTCCTTTTCAAAGCTTCCGGCGTGCAAACTTCTTCAATTTTATGCCCCGCCCATAATCCATCTTCCGCGCGGAAAGTCGGAATTCCACTTTCGGCACTAATGCCCGCGCCGGTCAACACGACGCAAATTGGTTTTGTCATAGTTTTCTCCGTTGAAAAGTGCGATCAAAAATTAAATCGTTTTTAAATATAAAAAAAGGGCTGTCACCACAGCCCTAATAATTATTTCACTATTTCACTTCTCTAAATAAAATCTCGCTTGGAATTACCGAACCTTGCCAGTAAAGCTCGGTGGAAACTTTTTCGGCGAGTTGTAAGAAGGCTTGGGTGATTTCGCTTTCAGGAGCTGCCACCACGGTTGGATTGCCTTTATCCAGATCTTCACGAATGCGGATATGTAACGGCAATTGCGCCAACACTTTCACCTTGTATTTTTCTGCCATTTTTTCTGCGCCGCCCGTGCCGAAAATGGCTTCGTGATGGCCACAGTTGCTGCAAATATGCATCGACATATTTTCTACAATGCCAAGCACCGGCACAGATACGCGTTCAAACATTGAAACGCCTTTCACTGCATCCAATAAAGCGATGTCTTGCGGCGTGGTTACCACTACGGCGCCCGTTACCGGAATTTGTTGGGAAAGCGTGAGTTGAATATCGCCGGTGCCAGGAGGCATATCAATGACAAGATAATCCAAGCTATCCCACAAAGTCTCGTTCAATAATTGGCTTAACGCACTGCTTGCCATCGGGCCGCGCCAAATGGTTGCGCTGTCTTCATCCATTAAGAAACCGATGGAATTTGCCGATAAACCATGCGCTTTAATCGGCGTGATATGTTGATTATCCGGTGAAGTCGGGCGTTGATGCGGTGCTCCCAGCATATGTGGAATGGACGGGCCGTAAATATCTGCATCTAAAATCCCTACGCGCGCACCTTGGGCTTGTAATGCAAGGGTTAGATTGACGGACACGCTGGATTTTCCCACACCGCCTTTGCCCGACGTGACGGCAATAATATTTTTCACGCCTTTTACGGCCGGTTGATTATTCGCGCGTTTCAGGGTGGCAATTTGATAATTCACCGCCCATTTAATTTCTTTGCAATCCGCTGCTTTTAATAAAGCGTCAGAAACGGCTTTTTTCAACGCCTCTACGCCCGTATTCCATGCAAAAGGCAGTTGCAATTCAATGCGTAAGATCTCGCCACCCTTTTCCACTTTTTTTAAAGTATTCAGCGCAATCAGATCTTTTTGCAGGCTTGGATGTTGGAATTGTTGAAGAATTTGTTGAATTTGGGTTTGCTGTTCAGCGGTTAGATTGTCGGAAAAGTAGGTTGTCATAAAACTTCCTTTCTGTTTAGTAGAGTAAATTTGTCGGGATATTTAAACGCGGCTATTAAACCACGGAAAGTGCGGTGTGTTAAGTTAAAGTTTTTGAAAAGTCTTTTTCTGATTTATTCTTTTATCCCATTCGCTTATTTCTTGTATCAGATCTAACTATTCGTTACTATACAATCCATCTCATCTAATAGTTAACAAATTAAAATAAACAGGAAAATATATGCAACATATTAAACCTCAATCACAAGCTAACACTGATTTTCAAAAGAAAATCTTGTCACGTTTTGAACAATCATTAACGGAAGAACAACGTTTTTTACAAAGTGTACTGAATGATGAAATTAAAACCTATTCACATGAAGAAGTAGTCGCGGATTTACGTAAGGCATTGAAACGATGAAGCAAGATTATATCGTTCGCTGGTCTGAAATGGCGCGTTTTCAACTTTTAGATAAAGCAGAATATATTTATAGCCAAAGCCAAAATATGGAAATAGCGGATCAATTCATTAACGAAATAGAGCAGCTGGCAGGAAAATTAAGTTATGTTGCAGCAGCTTATCGTGACGGTCAATTTCATATTTTTCCTTTGAAAAACGGTCATTCGGTTAAATTTCTAGTCGCAGAACCTTATGTGTTAATTTATGCGTTTTTACCAAAAGGCATTAACCATTAAATTTAATCTCTAATTTACCTTTCCCTCAGTTTTCCAACTGGAAAAAAAGCCTTTTTTCAGATAAGATACCGCCCAATTTTTTGCCTAATAAAAGAGAATAAAATGTCAAATCAACCCCGTAAAATTTTAGTGACTTGTGCCCTGCCTTATGCCAATGGCGCAATTCATTTAGGCCATATGTTGGAACATATTCAAGCGGATATTTGGGTGCGTTTTCAACGTATGCGTGGCAATAAAATCTATTTTGTCTGTGCCGATGATGCACACGGCACACCGATTATGTTGAATGCCGATAAACTCGGGATTACGCCGGAAGAACTCATTGCGCGCGCAAAAGCCGATCACGCGCGTGATTTCGCCGGTTTCAATATCAGCTTTGATAACTATCACTCCACGCACAGCGAAGAAAACAAACTGCTCACCGCGGAAATTTATAATAAATTAAAAGCCAACGGTTTCATTAAAAGTAAAGTGATTTCTCAGCTGTTTGATCCTGAAAAAAATATGTTCTTGCCGGATCGTTTTGTGAAAGGCACTTGCCCGAAATGCAAAGCGGAAGATCAATATGGCGATAACTGCGAAGTGTGCGCTTCAACTTATAGCCCAATGGATTTAATCAATCCACGTTCTGTCGTTTCCGGTGCAACACCAATTGTGAAAGAATCCGAGCACTTCTTCTTTGATTTACCGGCATTTGAAGCAATGTTGCAAGACTGGACACATTCCGGAACGCTTCAATCTGAAATCGCTAACAAAATGCAAGAATGGTTTGAAAGTGGTTTACAACAATGGGATATTTCTCGCGATGCGCCGTATTTCGGCTTTGAAATTCCGGGGGCAAAAGATAAATTCTTCTATGTTTGGTTGGATGCGCCAATTGGTTATATAGCGTCCTTCAAAAATCTTTGCGACCGCGAAGGCATTGATTTCAACGAATTTTGGGCGGAAGGCAGTAAGGCGGAACTGTATCACTTTATCGGCAAAGACATCGTGTATTTTCACAGTCTGTTTTGGCCGGCAATGTTAGAAGGCAGTGGCTATCGTAAACCGACTAACGTTTTTGCACACGGTTATGTCACCGTGGATGGCGCGAAAATGTCAAAATCGCGTGGCACCTTTATTCAAGCGAGTACATATTTGAATCACATCGATCCGGAATGCTTGCGTTATTACTACGCGGCAAAACTCAACAACCGCATTGAAGATTTAGATTTTAACTTAGAAGATTTCGTACAACGCGTAAACACGGATATTGTGAATAAGTTGGTGAATTTGGCTTCACGTAACGCAGGTTTTATCGCAAAACGTTTTGCCGGCAAACTTGCCGATAAATTAGAAGATGAAACCCTATTTGCGGAATTTACTGCGCAAGCAGAACAAATCGCCACTTATTACGAAAGTCGCGAATACAACAAAGCGATCCGCGAAATTATGGCATTGACCGACAAAGCCAATAAATATATCGACGAGAAAGCCCCTTGGGTGATTGCGAAAGAAGAAGGCAAAGAAGCGGAATTGCAAGCGGTTTGCTCAATGGGCATCGAGCTTTTCCGCGTGTTAATGGCTTATTTAAAACCGGTGTTGCCGAAACTGGCTGAACGCGCTGAAGGCTTCTTACAAACAGAATTACGTTGGGACAACATCAATCAGCCATTGCTTGGTCATACGCTCGCGCCATTTAAAGCATTATTCTCACGTTTAGAGAAAAAACAAATTGATGCGGTGGTGGAAGAAACCAAAGCGCTCTTTGCCAATTCGGCTAAAGCCGACGCAGAAGCCAATAAAGCGGCAGAAAAAACAGCAGCAAAATCCACCGCACTTTCTTCTGAAAACACTAATGTTGAGCCTATCGCCGAAAGCATCACCATCGATGATTTTGCTAAACTCGATATGCGTGTCGCGAAAGTCTTGAAATGCGAAGCAGTGCCTGAATCCAACAAGCTGCTGCGCTTTGAATTGGATCTCGGCGATCACACCCGCCAAGTGTTCTCCGGCATCAAAGCGGCTTATTCAAAACCTGAAGAATTAGAAGGTCGTTTTGTAATTATGGTAGCAAACCTTGCGCCACGCAAAATGAAATTCGGTGTGTCAGAAGGCATGATTCTTTCTGCCGGCACAGGCGGCAGCGATTTATTCTTGCTTTCCGCCGACAGCGGCGTGACGGCAGGTATGCAGGTAAAATAATTCCTTTCAAACAAATTAAAGCGGCTTCGGTCGCTTTTTTTATTTTCTAATTGAAAAAAATGCGTTCATAACCTAGTATAATTCTCAACTATTTACCTATTTGGAGAAACATTATGAAAAATGAATTAATTTGCTATAAACAAATGCCGGTTTGGACAAAAGATAAATTGCCACAAATGTTCCAAGAAAAGCACAATACCAAAGTCGGCACTTGGGGAAAATTGACGGTGCTAAAAGGCAAACTTAAATTCTACGAACTTAACGAAAATGGCGATGTGATTGCCGAACATATTTTCACGCCTGAAAGCGACATTCCTTTTGTTGAACCTCAAATTTGGCACCGCATTGAAGCGTTGACTGATGACTTGGAATGCTCTCTTGCCTTTTACTGCAAAAAAGAAGATTACTTCAGCAAAAAATACAATATGACTGCCACTCATGGCGATGTGATGGATGCCACCAAAATCATCAAACCGTGCAAAGTATTGGATTTAGGCTGCGGACAAGGGCGTAACTCACTCTATTTAAGTTTGCTCGGCTATGATGTCACCGCTTGGGATCACAACGAAAATAGCCTCATGTTTTTGAACGAAACCAAAGAAAAAGAAAATCTAAAAATTCAGACCGCGCTTTACAACATCAACGATGCCAATATTCAAGAAAATTACGATTTTATCGTCTCTACCGTCGTCTTCATGTTCTTGGATCGCACCCGTGTACCGGCAATCATCGAAAACATGCAAAGCCATACCAATCCGGGCGGTTACAACCTTATCGTTGCCGCTATGTCCACACCGGAAGTACCATGCCCGGTTCCATTCTCTTTTACTTTCGCTGAAAACGAATTGAAAAACTATTACCAAGGTTGGGAATTTTTAGAATATAACGAAAATATGGGCGAATTGCACAAAACCGATGAAAACGGTAATCGCTATAAAATGAAATTTGTAACAATGTTGGCAAGAAAGAAGTAATTCGCTGATTAGAAAAGAAAACGACCGCACTTTTACATCACAAAGTGCGGTCGTTTTTTATTTTTTAAATTATTCTTCAATAGAGCGCAATAATTCATTAATGCCAACTTTACCTAAAGTTTTGGCATCAACTTTTTTCACGATAACTGCGCAGTACAAACTGTATTTGCCGTCTTTGCTCGGAAGACTGCCGGAAACTACTACAGAACCTGCCGGTACACGTCCATAATAGACTTCACCGGTTTCACGATCGTAGATTTTGGTAGATTGACCAATAAATACTCCCATGGAAATCACACAACCCTCTTCCACGATGACCCCTTCTACCACTTCAGAACGGGCACCGATAAAGCAGTTATCGCCGATGATAGTCGGGTTGGCTTGGAGCGGTTCTAATACGCCACCGATGCCTACACCGCCGGATAAATGCACGTTTTTACCGATTTGTGCACAGGAACCGACCGTTGCCCAGGTATCTACCATCGTACCTTCACCAACGTAGGCACCAATGTTCACATAAGACGGCATTAATACACAGTTTTTGGAAATATATGCGCCTTTACGCACGGTCGCGGATGGCACCACACGAAATCCTTCTTTTTGGAAACGTTCTTCGGTGTAATCGGCAAATTTTAACGGCACTTTGTCGTAATATTTGGTTTCTGCCCCGTCAACGAGTTGATTATCGTTGATACGGAAGGATAACAACACCGCTTTTTTCAACCATTGGTGAGTAACCCATTCACCGTCAATTTTTTCGGCGACGCGGTATTTACCGCTGTCTAAGCCTTCAATCACTTCTTCAATGGCGGCTTGCGTTTGCGCATCAACAGTTTTCGGCGTAATTTCACCACGTTTTTCAAAGGCATTTTCGATAATTTGTTGTAAGTTTGACATTTTGCTTCCTAGTTTTGTAAATGAATAAATCGGCGCTATTTTTACCATATTTTTGATTTTCAAGCAAAAAAACATAAAAAATCACCGCATTTTACCTGATGCAAAATGCGGTGATTTCACAAATATCATTCCAATTAAAAAATTGAAACAGCTAACCCTACAACAATAGTCATACTAAATACCACCATAATCATGGCATAACCAAAATCACTCATTTTTGCTCCTTTTTTGATGCGTTAAAACG
Source organism: Rodentibacter sp. (assembly GCF_057314195.1). Classification (NCBI taxonomy): domain Bacteria; kingdom Pseudomonadati; phylum Pseudomonadota; class Gammaproteobacteria; order Pasteurellales; family Pasteurellaceae; genus Rodentibacter; species Rodentibacter sp. The sequence continues at coordinate 9,370 of NZ_DBHLAM010000022.1, forward strand.
GTCGTCATTCTAGCAAGAAAAAGAAAAAAAACGATCTTTTTTAAAAAATTTTTATCCTTTGCTTAACTATTCCCCTGCAATCCTTATAATGGGAAAAATTTTTCTAAGGGTATCTCATATGGCAACTATTAAAGATGTGGCGAAAATGGCCGGCGTGTCCACTACCACTGTTTCCCATGTAATTAATAAAACCCGATTTGTGGCGAAAGAAACAGAAGAAGCCGTTCATCAAGCCATTAAAATTTTAAAATATTCGCCGAGTGCCGTAGCGCGCAGCTTAAAAGTAAATACCACCAAATCCATCGGCATGATCGTAACCACCAGTGAAGCGCCGTATTTTGCGGAAATTATTCATGCGGTGGAAGAACATTGCTACCGTCAAGGTTATTCACTGTTTTTATGCAACACGCAAAACGAACCGGAAAAGATCAAAAACCACTTGGAAATGTTAGCCAAAAAACGCGTAGACGGCTTGCTCGTAATGTGTTCGGAATATACCCCAAGCTCGTTGGACTTATTGTCTAATTTTGCTTCGGTACCAATGGTGGTAATGGATTGGGGACCGAACGGCAATACGGACATCATTGAAGATAACAGTTTTAGTGGCGGCTATCTCGCGACCAAACATTTAATCGATTGCGGTCATAAAAATATTGGCATCATCGCCGGCGAACTCAGCAAAACCACCGCTCGCACCCGTTACGAAGGTTTTCAAAAAGCGATGTGCGAGGCAGGTTTAACCATCAATAAAAACTGGGTGACGGAAGGCTATTTCGAGCCGGAAGACGGCTACGAATGTATGAACAAAATTTTGCAGCAAGAGGAATTACCAAGCGCAGTATTCTGTTGCAACGATGTCATGGCGCTCGGTGCGATTTCAGCGATTACTGAAAAAGGCCTACGCGTGCCGGACGATATTTCCATTATCGGCTACGACAATATTCACGCCTCCCGTTTTTACGCGCCACCCTTAACTACGATTCATCAATCCAAATCGCGTTTGGGCGCACAAGCGGTCAATTTATTGTTCGAGCGTATTGCACAAAAAGATAAAAATGAACTTCCTCACGGGCACCGCATTGACATCTACCCTGAATTAGTATTGCGTAAATCCGTCAAAACACTTTTATAACTCTCAAAAAAACGACCGCATTTTCTAGATAAAAACTAGGAAATGCGGTTATTTTTTAAATTAAACTTAATTTTTCTATTTTTTACCAAGTTTTCTTTTAATAGAATTTGACCCTCCTCCTATTTTTAGTTATACCTGTGCCCGTTTTTTTAAATTTTACTTTTCAGGAGTTTGTATGACACAAGAATATGTCACGCTACGCAGTAACATCAATATGTTAGGGCGTTTTCTCGGAGAAACCATTAACGATGCGCAAGGCGCTGATATTTTGGAACTGATTGAAAGCATTCGCAAATTATCGCGCGACTCCCGTGCAGGAGACGATAATGCGCGACAACAATTGCTTACTACCCTCGCCAATATTTCAACCGACAACATTATCCCCGTAGCGCGTGCTTTCAGCCAATTTTTAAATCTCACTAATATTGCCGAACAATATCAAACTATCTCGCGCGAACATTCGCAAAAAGCACCAGCGGATCGTTCGTTACAAGCGCTGTTTCAGCGTTTAAAAGCGGAAAACGCCTCGAAAGAAAAAGTTTATAAAACCATCGAAAAGCTCTTAATTGAACTGGTGTTAACCGCGCATCCGACAGAAACTACCCGTCGTTCACTGATTCATAAACACGTTGAAATCAACAAATGTTTAAGCAAATTGGAGCATGACGATTTAACCGAAAAAGAACGTAATGTAATTGAGCGTTTATTGCTACGTCTCATCGCCGAAGCTTGGCACACTAATGAAATCCGTACCGTTCGCCCAACCCCCTTCGACGAAGCCAAATGGGGCTTTGCGATGTTGGAAAACAGCTTATGGCAAGCAGTACCGGAATTTTTGCGTCAATTAAATGAAAACGCGCGCAAATTTTTAGGTTACGATTTACCGGTAGGTTTAAAACCGGTGCGAATTTCTTCTTGGATGGGCGGTGATCGTGACGGTAATCCCTTTGTAACTGCAAAAATCACCCGCAAAGTCTTACACTTTGCTCGTTGGAAAGCGGCGGATTTATTCTTACAAGACATCAGCGAACTCGCCGACGAACTTTCTATGACGAAATGCACCAATGAATTTCGAACCAAATACGGTGATCATTTAGAACCTTATCGCGCTGTAGTAAAAGGCTTGCGTGGTAAGCTTACCGACACCCTTGCTTATTTCGACGATCGTTTGGCTGATCGTGCGCCACGCTTTTCCGAAGACGACATTATTTTGACAGACAATCAGCTTTGGGAACCGCTTTACGATTGCTATCAATCGCTTATTGCATGCGGTATGCGGATTATCGCAAACGGTTCGTTATTGGATATTTTGCACCGCATTCGCTGCTTTGGCGTGACGCTTTCACAAATGGATATTCGCCAAGAAAGCACGCGTCACACTGAGGCCATTGCGGAAATCACTCGCTATATTGGCTTAGGTGATTATTCTCAATGGACGGAAGATGACAAACAAGCCTTTCTGATTCGAGAACTCAGCTCGCGCCGTCCGTTAATTCCGCGAAATTGGACACCATCGGAAGAAACACAAGAAATTTTAAATACCTGTAAAGTTATCGCCGAACAAAAAGCCGGCGTTATCGCCTGCTACATTATCTCCATGGCGCGCACCGCATCGGACGTACTTGCCGTGCATTTATTGTTAAAAGAAGCCGGCGTGCCGTTCCATATCCCTGTCGTGCCGTTGTTTGAAACCCTAGACGACTTGGACGCTGCCGAAGAAGTCATGTGCCAACTGTTTAATATCGGCTGGTATCGTGGCGTCATCAATAATCGTCAAATGGTTATGATCGGGTATTCGGATTCGGCAAAAGACGCCGGCATGATGGCAGCCTCTTGGGCGCAATATCGCGCACAAGAAGCCTTGGTCAACTTAACGGAAAAACTGGGTATTGAACTCACCTTATTTCACGGTCGTGGCGGCACTATCGGGCGAGGTGGCGCACCGGCGCACGCGGCCTTACTTTCCCAGCCACCGCGTTCGCTCAAAAACGGGTTACGCGTGACCGAGCAAGGAGAAATGATCCGCTTTAAACTCGGTTTGCCTGCTGTAGCGGTAGAAACATTCGATCTGTACGCCAGCGCGATTTTAGAAGCGAACCTGTTACCGCCACCGGAACCTAAACCGCAATGGCGCGATGTGATGGAGGAACTTTCCGCGGTTTCTTGCGAGATTTATCGCAACGTGGTACGCGGCGATAAAGATTTCGTGCCTTATTTCCGTAGCGCTACACCGGAGCAAGAACTTTCCAAATTACCGCTCGGCTCCCGTCCGGCAAAACGAAATCCGAACGGCGGCGTAGAAAGTTTGCGTGCTATTCCCTGGATTTTTGCCTGGATGCAAAACCGCTTAATGTTACCAACTTGGCTTGGTGCCGGCGCATCAGTGCGTCAGGCGATTGAAAGCGGCAAAGGCGGGCTTATCCGTGAAATGTGCGACAACTGGCCGTTCTTCTCCACCCGCATCGGAATGCTGGAAATGGTATTCAGTAAAACCGACACTTGGCTTTCGCAACAATATGACCAACGCTTGGTTAAAAAATCGCTTTGGTATTTAGGTGAAAGCTTGCGCGAACAACTACGGGCGGACATTCAAACCGTACTCTCGCTTTCCCATCGAAGCGAACTGATGTCCGATTTGCCGTGGATCGCCGATTCCATCGCGTTACGCAATATTTACACTGACCCGCTTAACCTTCTGCAAGTGGAATTGCTTCACCGCTTGCGCGAAAATCCGCAAGCGCCGAATCCTGACGTGGAACAAGCTTTGATGATCACCATCACCGGCATTGCAGCGGGTATGCGCAATACGGGTTAATTCTGCACCGGCCAAAATAAGTCGGATAACGCTGCGATTATCTGACATACGCCAACAGCACCGCATTGGAAGTGCTTCCAATGCGGTGCTATTTTTGAACTCGGCAATTCAACCAAAACCCGAACAAAATGTGCCCTTGCCGACTTTGTATAATGGCGGCTATAACACCGTAAACGCCGAGAAATTTGACCGTCTTTGTGATTTCGGTATGATACCGCTCGGCTTTTATCGAACAAGGACACAACATGACAACTGATATTCAAAAACTCGATCCCGATACGGCAATTAATATCGCTTACGATATTTTCTTGGAAATGGCGGGGGAAAATCTCGATCCGGCGGATATTGTGCTGTTTAATCTGCAATTTGAAGATCACGGCGCAGTGGAATTTGTGGAAACAGCGGACGATTGGGAACAGGAAATCGGCGTGCTCATTGACCCCGAGGCCTTTGCCGAAGTGTGGATTGGCTTAGTTAATGCTGATGACGAAATGGACAATGTATTCGCTAAATTCTTAATTTCTCACCGCGAAGATGAACGCGAATTTCATGTCATTTGGAAAAAATAAACTAAAGAGCGATCACAATCGCTCTTTTTTATCTTTACTTCCAAAAGCATTTTCTCACCGCGATGGTAAGCCCAAAAGTCAATAGAATCACCGGAAAAGTCAACCCCAACAAGCTTTCCCATTCCAGCCACATTAACACACGGTAAAGCACAAAACCGATAAACCAGAGAGTTAAGCCAACCGCGTCCAATGTGTTACGCGGCTCGGTTCGTTTAAATACGAAAAAATCCGCCATTAATACGCCAATCATTGGCGCAAAAACCGAACCGATAAAAAACAAAAAATGTTCGTATTGCGTCACCGGTAAGGCAGACGCCAATGCGGTGCCCACAAGCACGGTTAAAATTGAAAGCACTTTTACGTTTAATTTCGGCCAAATATTGTTCAAGCTCATGCCCGTCGAATGGGCGGGCAATGCGGTGTTGATCATAGTGGAAGTGACGACAATCAATACACCGACAATACTGACGCCGGAAAGCGCCAAGATTTGCGAAATTTCCGATTTGCCGGTCACCAATGCGGCGCCGAGTCCGATGGAATACATCCAGCAACTCGTGAGCGTATAAATTAGCGCGGAAAGTAACGTGGTTTTTAACGGCGTTTGAGTATTTTTGGTGTGATCGGAAACCACCGGAATCCAAGACAATGGCATAATTGCAGCGATTTCGACCGCTGTACCGAATTTAATCGCCTGGCTCTCCATCGGTATGAAATCATGCCGAATAATCTGCAACGTAAGCCAAAGCATTAATAGAAACATGGTGCCGAGCGAAACACTTTTGATTACCCCCAGATTAGTAAAACCGAGCAGTAACCAAATGATAATCAGCAAGCCTAAACCGAGAGTAAATAAGGGAAAAAAGGCGTTATCAATACCTTGTCGATTTAAAATGGAAATGACTTCCGCGCCCATATAAATCATCACCGCCGTCCATCCCATTAACTGTAATGAATTCAGCACGGAAAACAGCGCCGAGCCTTTTCGCCCAAATGAAATTTGTACTGTTTGCATCGCGCTTTTTTGAGTTTTCGCACCGATAAAACCGGCGCAGAAGAACATCGCACCGCCGATAAGATGGCCGCATACAATTGCCAGTAGTCCTTGTCGCCAGCCTAATGGAGAAAACCAAGTGCCGGTGAGAATTTCCGCCATGGAAATAGCGGCACTAAACCACACCAGGCTAATCGTAAGATTTGAATATTTTTGTTGCATCTTCTGCTCCTTTAGATAACGGGCATCAATTTAACCGGAAAAATTATCATTATGGGTTAAATGGGAATACTGGAAAAAAAGACCAATAAAAGCGGCGGTAAAATATTGGTGACAAAACCGAAAGAAATGGCAATCGGCGTTACTTCAATGCCGCCGGACTTTTGGATAATCGGCAGTGTACAATCCAATGCGGTGGCGCCGGTGATGCCGATTGCGGTGGAACGAAAATGCCGCATAAAAAGCGGAACAGCAAAGAGGCTAATAATTTCGCGCGATAAATCGTTAAAAAATGCGATACCGCCCTGCACCGGCCCCCAGGCATTGGTCAACACCACGCTGGATAAAGAATACCACCCCATTCCGGAAGCAAACGCCAAGCCTTGCGTAATCGGCATGGCCAGTACAAATGCAGCAATTATGCCGCCACACAAAGAAGTCACGGTAAACACGATACCGGTTTGAAAGCCGCGCTTATTAAATAGCGCTTCTTTTAAAGAAATACCGTTATTACGCAGTTGAATGCCGACGAAAAAAATCAGCACGATCAACACATAAAGATTAATGCCGGCGGGCAACATTAGATGAGATTTAAACAACCACCCGCATAGCGTACCGATAACCACCGTGCCGGAAAGCTTAAAGGAGTCGATTAAAGCATGCCGGCGGAAATCGATTTTAGCTTTCGATTTAAGCGGCACGGCGGGATTAAAACAATCGTAAAGCATCAACCCGAACAAATTTGAAGCCAGAATAATGGCGGAAAGCGTTGCCGCCGTTTTGCCGATAATCGGTAATTGGTTTTCGAGATCATCAAGTTGTCCCAACAAATAGCCCATTAAAAACAAAATGATATACAGCAAAAACATCACGATATGATCGATATTCGCAATTTGCTTGTTATTTTTAATTTTTATCGCATAACCCGATAACATCGGCGCTAAAACGATTAACAGTCCATTGATCATATCTTGCATAGCGCGCTCCTTTTTTCGGCAATCGGTGGATATCAAAAACAGCACCGCATTGGAACCCACGCCAATGCGGTGCTGTTTTCAGCGCTCGGAATTTGAGCGCGATTAGAATTATGAATTGATTTTACGGCGAGCCAGTACGGCGTCAGATAATTGTTTAAGCAACAATTCGCTATCTTCCCAACCGATACAGGCATCGGTAATGCTTTGACCGTAAGTCGCGGCTTTGCCGTCAATCAAATCTTGGCGCCCTTCGACTAAATGACTTTCCACCATAACGCCGAAAATTTGCGTTGAACCACCGGCGATTTGCTTGCATACGTCTTCGCATACATCCATTTGTTTTTTGAACTGTTTACTGCTGTTGGCGTGACTGAAATCAATCATTACGTGCGGCACGCGGCCGGATTTTTCGATGTTGGCACAAACTGCCGCCACATCGTCCGCGCGATAATTCGGGCCTTTATCGCCACCACGTAAAATAATATGGCAGTCTTCGTTACCTTTGGTGGAAACGATGGCGGAGTGACCGAATTTAGTTACCGACAAGAAGTAATGCGGTGCTTCCGCCGCACCAATAGCATCAAGCGCCACTTTCACGCCCCCGTTGGTGGCATTTTTAAAACCGACTGCGCAAGATAAACCAGAGGCAAGTTCACGATGAACTTGAGATTCGGTTGTGCGCGCCCCGATTGCGCCCCAACTCATAAAATCCGCCACATATTGCGGTGTAATCATATCCAAAAATTCACCGGCGGAAGGCACGCCGAGATTATTAATGTCGGAAAGCAATTTACGCGCGATGCGTAAACCGTCGTTTAAACGGTAAGTATCGTTTAAATACGGATCGTTAATTAAACCTTTCCAGCCGACCGTAGTGCGTGGTTTTTCAAAATACACGCGCATAATGATTTCAAGGCTGTCTTTATATTTTTCGCGTAACGGTTTTAAGCGGTTAGCGTATTCAAGCGCAGCTTTCGGATCGTGAATGGAACAAGGGCCGATAATCACCAATAAACGATCATCTTCGCCGTGAATAATATTATGCGCTTTATGACGGGTTCGTTGAACTAATGCGGCGGCTTCTTCACTGGCCGGAAATTTCTCCAATAAGGCAATAGGCGGTAAAACCTGATCTACTTTTTCAATACGTGTGTCGTCATTTGCCACTTTAATTTCAATTTTTTCTTTCGTCATAATCACTCTCTTATAATTATTTATGTTTAATAAAAAATATGTGGGGTACTCTACACTTATTTTATGTACTAGTAAACTAGTTCATTAGAAATATTTTAACGCTGAATTAATGATTACTCAAAACTTGAGCCGGTTGAAGTTTGGCAGCCCGATTCGCCGGATAAAGGCTTGCCAACAGACTGAGGAGTAACGCTGCCGCTAAAACAAGCAAGACATCTTGCCAATGAAGCTCACTCGGCAGAAAATCCACAAAATAGATGCCATCGGAAAGTAATTTCTTGTCGAATAAACGTTCCAAGCCTTGAATTAAACTCGTCAAATTCAACGCGAACAACACGCCCAGCACAATCCCAATCAAACAACCTTTCATCCCCGCCTGCAAGCCATACCAAATGAAAATACGCTTAATAAAACCGTTATTGGCCCCCAATGTTCGCAAAATCGCAATATCGCCCTGCTTATCTTTCACCGCCATAATCAGCGTGGAAACGATATTGAAACATGCTACGCCGATTACCAACACCATCGCGATATACATCACGCTACGAATAAGCTGAATATCGCGATACATATAACCAAATTTAGCAATCCAATTTTGTACATAAAGCGACTGCGGATAATCACCTAACGCAGAATAATCCAGTTCCTGAACTTTAAACGGATCGGCGACTTTCAATTCAACGCCGCTGATTTGCACCGCCTGATAGCCTAATAATTCCTGCGCTTGTGACAAAGAAAGCAAGGCATAGCTGTGATCAAGCTGACCGTCTAAGCGCAAAATACCGGTCACTTGCACTCGTTCGCGATGAGGTTGCGACACCTTCTCCGTGCCATTTTGTTGTGAAATTAACAACGTAACCCAGTCGCCGGCATTTACTTCTAAATCTTTTGCGATGCCCGAGCCGAGTACTAAACCGCCCTCCTTCCCAAATCGTTGCCAACCGTCATCTTGTACGTATTTTCCGAGAGAACTGACTTGATCTTCGGCGTCTTTATCCACGCCTTTCACTTGCACCACTTTCAACTTACTGCCATTTTCTACCAATGCGGTAAAGCTGACAAAAGGCGAAAGTGCAACAATTTTTTCGTTCATTTTTAAACGGGAAATTAACATATCTTTGTGATTAATCGTTGCCTCATTGGCATTCGGATTAATCGTAATTTCCGCGTGTGGCACGACGGCGAGAATGCGTTGATTAAGTTCACGCTCAAAACCGTTCATCGCGCTCAAGCCGACAATCAACACCGCAACACCAAGGGCGATGCCAACAGCAGAAAATTTTGCGATGAGCGCCACCAGAGGATTTTTTTGCTTGCCGCGTTGATAACGCCAGCTAATAAAAAATGGCGTATTCATTACAAGTTTTCCTTTAGCACGCCGTCTTGCATAGTTAGGCGACGTGATAATTTTCCCGCTAAGTCCATATCGTGGGTAACCAATAAAAAGGCGATATGTTGTTCTTGGTTAAGTTGCCGAATCAACTCGAAAATACTTTCCGTAGTTTTGTGATCTAAATTTCCGGTCGGCTCATCGGCAAGCACTAAAGCTGGGTGATTCACCAATGCTCGGGCAATCGCCACCCGTTGCCGTTCACCGCCGGACAATGCCGAAGGGCGATGTTCAATGCGGTGCCCCAAGCCCACCGCATTGAGCATTTGTTCCGCACGATCTTTAGCTTCGGTTCTATTTTGATTACCAATTAGCAGCGGCATCATCACATTTTCCAAAGCGCTAAAATCCGCCATTAAGTGATGGAATTGATACACGAAACCGAGGTTTTGATTACGCAATTTCGCTAATTCTGCTGCGGAAGCTTTTTGCAAAGAGCGGCCTTTGATAAACACTTCGCCACTGCTTGGTTGATCCAACCCGCCTAGGGTATGCAAAAGCGTACTTTTGCCCGATCCCGAACTGCCGACAATCGCGACCAATTCATTCGGCCGCATAGCGAAAGAAACGCCTTTTAGTACCTGCGTTCGGAGGTCGCCTTCTTGGTAAAATTTACTGATGTTTTCGCACTGTAATAAATATTGACTCATGATTTACTCATAACGTAATGCTTCTGCGGGCTCGGTTTTTGCGGCACGATAAGCGGGATAAACGGTTGATAACAGCGATAATAATAAAGAAAACGCAATAACAATCACGATTTGTAACGGCGCCAATGCAATCGGCAAAAAAACACCGCTCGAATTGAATAGCGCAATAATTTCTGTCAGGTTTAGCGTAATTAGCACGCCTAATGCGGTGCCAATAAGCGTGCCCACCAAGCCGACCAATAAGCCTTGATAAATAAATACCGCGCGCACTTGCGATTTGGTCAGCCCTTGAGTTTGCAGAATGGCGATTTCACCCTGTTTATCCACCACCATCAAACTCAATGAGGTGACGATGTTGGAAATCGCCACCACGATAATCAAGCTAATCAACAAGCCCATCATATTTTTTTCCATCCGTACGGCTTGGAAAAATTCGCCTTTTTGCACGCGCCAGTCGGTAATTTGTTTATCCGGAAAAGCTTGCGGCAATTCGGTAATCAAAAAAGGATCATCCAAAAATAAACGATATCCTTGAGCCTGATTCGGCTGAATCCGCATTAAACGTCCGATATCCGATAAATCCGCAAAGGCCTGATAAGCGGAAGCTTCGCCGTAATCGAAATAAATTTCGCTGACGGTAAATAAACGCTGCATCGGTACGCGGCCGAACGGTGTATATTGACTGTTTTCGGTAATCATTAAACGAATTTTATCGCCGATATTCACGCCGAGTTTTTGCGCCAGTTGATCGCCGATAATAAGCTTAAATTCGCCTTCCGGCAGCACCGCATTGAAACGCCTATTATCAAGGCTTTCCAATAATGGATCGTCGGAAAACGCCCGTACGCCGATCACTTGTCCGGCGCTGACACCTTTTGCCGTTTGAAAAATTACATCGGTACGATTAATCGGTACTGCTTTTTGGACGAAAGGCGGCAGATTTTTCAACCTTTCTTGGCTGGAAATCGGTCCTGCTTCGCTCACCACAGCGTGCGGAATGGCGGAAAGCACTTGTTGTTTTTGATAGCCTTCCAAACCGTTCATCACCGAAAGCACGATGATCAACGCCATTACGCCCAGTACAATACCGAAACTGGCGAGATTAGCGACCAATCGTCCGAAACGGTCGGCGCTTTTGGCGCGCCAATAACGCAAGGCGATATAAAGGGAAATCGGTAAATTCATGTTTTCGTTCGTATTGCTCGACATAAACGGTACAAGGTCATTTCAGCACCGCATTGACGCCGTTACCTTTAAGCATGCAGGCATTAAAATAACCCATACCGTTCATATAGGGAGGAAACTATAGACTTTTGACGAAGTCTTCGATATTTTGCGTCACTTTTTTCACTAAAGTCGTCACCGCACTATCACTTGCCCAAGCGATGTGTGGCGTGATAATTAAGTTTGGCATGGTTTTGGCTGCCAAAATTAACGGATTGTCTTTTTCCGGCGGTTCTTTCACCAATACGTCTAGCGCTGCACCGCCTAAATGGCCGCTTTTTAACGCATCCAATAAAGCGGTTTCATCCACTAAAGGACCACGTCCCGTATTGATTAAAAATGCGCCTTTTTTCATTTGTGACAGAGTGCGCGCATTGATTAAATTTTGGGTATTTTCTGTCAACGGGCAATGTAAAGTAACAATATCCGCTTGTTTTAATACCTCGTTAAACGGCGTGTAACCATCGCGACAAATCGTCGCATCTTGGTGCTCGGCATATAGCACCTTCATACCGAGTGCTTGCGCCAAACGTCCGACTTCGCTGCCTAAACAACCTTTACCGAACACGCCTAATGTAGAACCACGCACATCGGTAATCGGATAATCGAAATAACAAAATTGCGGACAATCCGCCCATTTGGCCGATGTTTGATCACGCAACCAACCGGCCAAACTGTGTTTGAGCGCGAAAATTAAGCCTAAAACATGTTCCGGCACCGTCGTACTGGAATATCCCGTCACATTACGCACTGCCACGCCTAATTCTGCGGCCGCGACCAGATCAATGTTATTGGTTCCGGTCGCTGTTAACGCAATTAATTTGAGTCTTGGTAATTGTTCTAAGGTCTTGCGATCAAAAATTACTTTGTTGGTAATCACAATATCGGCGTCTTTCGCTCGCTCGACGGTTTCTTCTGCTGAAGTTCGTTCATATTCAATCCAATCATGCGCAAAATCCGGGCGTGGAATCGGGATGTGTTTTGGAATAGCGGTGCTATCTAAAAAAACAATTTGCATCATCAATATTCTCCTTTTGAGCGACACTATAAAAATTTTCGTTTTTTAACCGCACGTTAAATTAAATTGAAGTATCCAATTCCGGGAAAGATTTTACTAAATCATCAATCGCTTTCATTTGTGAGACAAAATCTTCCAATACGGAAAGCGGCAATGCCGAAGGGCCGTCGCATTTGGCATTTTTCGGATCCGGATGGGCTTCTAAGAATAAACCGGCAATGCCTACTGCCAAACCGGAACGGGCCAGTTCGGTCACTTGCGCACGACGACCGCCCGATGCAGCGCCGAACGGATCACGACATTGTAATGAATGGGTTACGTCAAAAATGACCGGACTGCCCTTGGAGACTTTCTTCATCACCCCGAAACCCAACATATCCACGACTAAATTATCGTAACCGAAATTCGTACCGCGATCGCAAAGAATGACTTGATCGTTACCGCATTCCTCGATTTTTTCTACAATATTGCCCATTTGTCCAGGACTCAAAAATTGCGGTTTTTTTACGTTAATCACTGCACCGGTACGCGCCATCGCCTCAACCAAATCGGTTTGGCGCGCTAAGAACGCCGGCAATTGAATCACATCCACCACCTCAGCAACCGATTGGCATTGATAAATTTCATGTACGTCGGTAATAATCTTTACGCCGAAAGCATCTTTTAATTGTTGGAAAATTTTCAACCCCTCTTCCATACCCGGACCGCGATAGGAATGCACGGAAGAGCGGTTAGCTTTATCAAAGGATGCCTTGAACACGTAAGGCACACCGAGTTTTTCCGTCACTTTTACATAGGCTTCGCACACTTGCATGGCCATATCGCGACTTTCCAACACATTCATGCCGCCGAAAAGCACGAAAGGTTTATCATTAGCGACATCAATATCGCCGATTTTTACAATTTTGTTTTGCATAAATTTTCCTTTATTAATTAACAAGATGACGTGCTTTTTCTACTTCGCCTTTGAGTTCTAAAAGTTGAGTGCGAATTAAACCCGCAGTCGGATCTTGCGGGTGTTGCTCTACGAAAAATTCTAAATCTTGCAACGCCGCTTGATACGCGCCCATTTGCGCCAATACCAAACCGCGATCGCGAATATCGTAAGGATTATGTTTTGCGCGAATCAAGGATTCAATGTAATGAAATGCCATATCGTTATGTTCTTCGCGGATCAGCGCGTTCTTCGCCAACTGTTCAAAACGGGAATACAACAAAGGCAAATCGGCGCGCGCCAATTCTTCGGGTTGAATTTCAGCGCCGAAACCAAAAGCGCCTTCGTAAAGTCGCTGTAATTTTTGTTGCGACATATAAGTGCCGTTCCAAGGATCAATAAACACCGCTTCGCCATTCGTTTCCGCACGCAAAATTAGTTGGGTCGGAAAATTAACCGGATAAATCGGCAAATCCAGCGCCTCGGCCAAATACAATACAATGGCGCCAAGGCTAACCGGCATACCTTGGCGATATTCCAATACGTAAGGCAAATAAAGATTACGTGCGTAAAAATATTCGTCAGCATCGCAATGAAAACCCCAATCGCCGTAAACCAGTTGCAGCAAGCGTTCAATGCGGTGCTCTAACGGCAGGTCAAGGGAAATCTCGCGGCGGGCTTTGCGCACTAAACCGCCCATTAACGAACGAACGCGTCGTAGTGCATTACCTTCATCGTCGCAAACAGCTAAATAAAAAGTGACAAATTCATCGTATAACGCACGTCTATTGTATTTCATGATTTTTCCAAAATCCTAAGGTAACACGTTCATTGTCGCCGTAATCCCGCACTGTTGCAACTTGCTGCCCGGAATTCTCGCGGAAAATCGACCGCACTTTTGCACCTTGTTGCCAACCGTGTTCCAGTAGTAACGCGCCATTTTCCTTCAAATAATGTGGCGCTTGCTCAATGATATGACGCAAATCCGCATAGCCTTGCTCTTCCGCTACCAATGCCGAATGCGGTTCAAAGCGCAGGTCACCTCGGCTTAAATGCACATCGTCTTGGTCAATATAAGGCGGATTGCTGACGATGATATCGAATTTTCCGGTTACCTTTTCAAACCAATGGCTTTGTAAAAAAATGGCATTTAGTTGATTTTTCACCGCATTGGACTTCGCCAAGAGCACCGCATTGGGCATGAAATCTACGCCAATGATTTCTAATTGAACACCTTGTTTTTGGCAGCGCGGCGTTAGCTCGGAAGTCAGCGCTAACGCAATAGCGCCGGTGCCGGTACCAAGATCGAGAATGCGAAGGGGTGAGGTTTTTTTATGAAGCTTTTCAAGCGCAATGTCCAATGCCTTTTCCACTAAAATTTCCGTATCCGGACGCGGAATCAACGTATCCACCGACACATTCAACGGCAACGACCAAAATTCTTTTTCACCGAGAATATAAGCGATAGGTTCGCCTTTTAACCGACGCGCCAAAAGCGCGGTTAAATCAGCGCTCATTTTTTCATCTATTTGCGTTTCCTCGAACGCTAAAATTTGTGTCCGCGATCTACCGGTCGCGTGTTGGAGCAACACCAATGCATCAATTTTGGCATTTTCATTCGGATTGGCCTGACTAAGTCGTTGCGTCGCGTCAGCCAGCCATTGTCGGTAATTCATTAATTTTTAATAACAATCGTTGACATAATAATATCGGTAAACGAACGACGTTCCTGATTCACAAATGCAACAATAGCATTAATAATGACCAACCCCGACGTGTTTAAACCGAAATCTAAAAACTCTCTGATGACATATCGCCCGAAACTGAGCGGTCGGTTTGTCATATAATCCAGCACTTGAATATTTAACCAACGCTTTCCAAGGGTTTGTCCATAGGTTTTCATAACATAGAGTTGCAAAATAACATATAAAACCAAGCCGATAATATGGCCGATATCAGTTATGCCTAACAAGTTAAATATCATGATTCCCATGAACATAAAACCGTAACACATCAAATTATCAATTAATGCCACACAGCAACGTTTAAATCGACTTGCAAACTGAATCGGATAAACGCGTGCGCCATTGTCGGAATAATCTGCGCTAGGATTTTCTACCAGCATCTGTTCATTTTCCTTAGTGAATTTAATTTAAAAGGACATCCGAAAACCGGATGCCCTAGAGGTTAATTTTGTTCTGACAACGCCGCCAACTGATCCGCTTGATATTCGGTGATAATTGGCTGGATTAACTCATCGATTTTGCCGTTCATCACTTCGTCTAAACGATAAATCGTCAAGTTAATGCGGTGATCCGTTACACGACCTTGCGGATAGTTATAGGTACGGATTTTATCGGAACGGTCGCCGGACCCTAATAAATTACGGCGCATATCGGTTTGTTCCGCGGCTTGACGTTCCTGCTCCGCCTGCACAATACGTGACGCCAATACAGACATTGCTTTGGCTTTATTTTTATGTTGCGAACGCTCGTCTTGGCATTCCACCACGATGCCGGTCGGAATGTGCGTGATACGCACCGCGGAATCGGTAGTATTTACGTGCTGACCGCCTGCACCGGACGAACGATAAGTATCAATACGCAAATCTGCAGGGTTGATTTCCGGCATTTCCGATTCCGGTAGTTCCGGCATCACCGCAACGGTACAAGCGGAAGTGTGAATACGCCCTTGCGATTCGGTTTTTGGCACGCGTTGCACGCGGTGACCGCCCGATTCAAATTTAAGCTGACCATACACGCCCTCGCCGCTGACTTTTACAATCACTTCTTTATAACCGCCCTGCTCGCTTTCATTGGCGCTAAGCATTTCCACACGCCAGCGTTTGCTTTCTGCATAGCGACTGTACATACGAAACAAATCGCCGGCGAAAATCCCCGCCTCATCACCGCCGGTACCCGCACGGATTTCCAAATAACAGTTATATTCGTCATTCGGATCTTTCGGCAGCAAGAGAATTTGCAGTTGTTGTTCCGTTTCTTCAATTTCCGCGTTGGACGCCTCAATTTCCATTTGCGCCATTTCTTTCATTTCCGCATCGTCGAGCAATATTTCTGCTTCTTCAATATTACGATTAAGCTGCGTCCAACGATTGAAACATTTCACAACTTCTTCAAGTTGCGCATATTCTTTGGAATAGGCGCGAAATTTATCCTGATCACTAATCACTGAAGCATCGCCTAGCAACGCCTCTAATTCTTCATAACGTTCTTTCAAACTTTCTAGTTTGGTAATAATCGAATCTTTCATAATTTTAAAGTTAAAGCCAAAAATAAAATCGGCGTATTCTAGCCGATTTAGGGAAAAATTGACAGCGCGGAAGCGCCTTCAATGCGGTGCTGAAACGCCCCCTCAATTTGGGGGCGAAATCAACCGAACTTGCACTCGACAAATACGTCTTTAGCCTAAATCCTCGTCACATCAAATTTTTCCAATTCAATGCGGTGCTGTTCCGTACCATAAAATTTCGCCAACGCACGGCGTAAAGTTTCTGCGCGTTGCGGCAAGCCTTTTTCCGCATAAACCTTGACTTGTTCATACACCGCCAATTTAAACGGCTGCGTATCGCCCGGATTACCATTTAGATTATCGGCGCTGGCAAAATAACGAAAATCGGCAGCGGTAGCTAAGATCCATTCGATCGCTTGCGGTTTTACTTCGACTTTTTCAAAATCCCTTTGACGCGCTTCCGAACGACCGTCAGGCTCGTACCAATAGCCGAAATCCTCCAATTTGCGCCGTTCTTTGCCGGCGACCAACCAATGTGCGATTTCATGCAACGCGCTGCTGTAAAAACCGCGTGCAAAATAAATGGCGTTATACGGCACCTGCTCGTTGGCCGGAAGATAAATGGGTTCTTCGCCGCCTTTCACCAAACGCGTATTATATTCTTGTTCAAAACATTGATTAAAAATCGAAATAATATCTTCCAATTTATGTTCTATTGTTGCGTTCATCGTATTGACTCCATAAAAAGCGCAGAATTATACACTACCAAAAACTCATTTGTTCTTGTTTATTTCCTTCCGGTAAATTCACATGAAGACCGAGTAAGCGCACGGATTTACCTTGGCTGCGTTGCCAAATTTGACCGAGTAATTGTCGGAAGCTGTCAAGACAAAGCGGCAAGCCAGTTTTTTCTAAGGTCGTCACTTGAAAGTCTGCAAATTTGAGTTTCACGCCAATTTTACGAAACGCCGACAAAGGTGTATTCGGTGCACTGCGCTCAAGACGACGAAGCAATTCGGCATAAAGATTCTCCAGCAATGCAAGGCCCTGTTCGGCGGTATGAATATTTTCCGATAAAGTACGCTCTACACCGACGGATTTTCGCACGCGGTGCGCTTGCACTTCGCGTTCATCAATACCGTGGCTGAAATCCCATATGCGCTTGCCCATTTTGCCGAATTGATTAAGTAACAGGTTTTGTGCCGATTTTTGAATATCCGCGCAGGTTTCCAATCCCATATCCAGCAAACGCTGTGTCGTCACTTTACCCACGCCGGGAATTTTCTTTAACGGCAAAGTTTTGACAAAACTTGCTACGTCATCGGGTTTAATCACAAATTGGCCGTTCGGTTTGTTCATATCCGAGGCGATTTTAGCGAGAAATTTCAGCGGTGCCACGCCGGCTGAAGCGGTTAGCTGCAATTCGTCAAAAATTGCTTGACGAATTTCTTGCGCAATCCAAGTGGCGGAACCGGCGCATTTTTGGCAATCGGTTACATCCAAATAGGCTTCATCCAACGAAAGCGGCTCGATAAGGTCGGTATAACGATGAAAGATTTGATGAATTTGTGCGGACACTTCTTTATATCGCGCCATATTTACCGGCAACAAAATGAGATTCGGACATTTTTTCAGCGCCTGTGCCGTCGGCATTGCGCTATGCAAACCGAACTTACGCGCCTCATAATTGCAGGTGCTGAGCACGCCGCGCTGACGCGAACTGCCGCCCACCGCAACGGGCTTGCCTTGCAAGGCGGGATTCTCGCGAATTTCCACCGAGGCATAAAAGCAATCCATATCAATGTGAATGATTTTACGTGCTGGAGACATAGTTAAAAGGCGGCTTCAATGCGGTGCTGATTACGCACTTGATTACAATTTGGCTTAGTATATCCGCAAGCAAAATACTGTTCAAGCATACAGATAAATTAAATTTAAGCGAAGCGTTTGCGCAAACTTTCAAGCATTTATTTGCCATCGTCCGGAACACCGCATTGGCAGCCCAAATCAGCGCATCATCAATTCTTAGAAAGCCACCTCCTGTTGAAAGCGCATGATATAAATAGATTCTTTGATTTATCGCTTTTTTTTGATAGACTAGCGGCCAATTTTGGGGCTGATTCTGGATTCGACGGGATTAGCGAAGCCCAAGGTGCACG
>NZ_DBHLAM010000022.1:28047-109935 GCF_057314195.1 Rodentibacter sp.
GTACTGAAGGTAGAGTAATTTCGGACGCGGGTTCAACTCCCGCCAGCTCCACCAGATTTTATATAACCTCAATATAACTTCAATAATAAAATCAGTCAGTTAGCAATTTTAACCAAATTTCAATATCACTATAATATAACTTAAAACGATCCGTATATGATCCGTGGATTCTTTAATAATTAATTTACGTTTAGGTCAAATCAACCGCACTCGGTTAAAAGTGCGGTTGTATTTTTTAAGGATTAATTAGACTACACTACGATTTGATTTGTATCTTTTAAATGTTTGTAAATCCGATCAAGCATAATCTGCTGCGGCGTTTTGCCGATATCATCTTTTGCAAGCGGTGCACTGTTAATACTCTCCGCAGCCTGCGCGTCGATCCACTTATATTCGCTCACTATTTGCGTAAAGTCCGTTACCGTACCATCAGATTCTGTACCTGTGCCGATAACATATTTCGCATTGATTGAGCCGTCATCTTGAATAGAATAACTGGCGATGGCGCTATAAACTGGGTTTAAGATTTTATTAAATGTTGTCATATAGACTCCTTGTTTTGTATATTTACGCTTTACAAGCGCGATAGTTTATTGTATAGTACGGCTATACAAGAGGTTAAAATGATTCTATCGTTCAAACATAAAGGGCTTGAACTCTTTTTTACCACCGGATCGACGGCCGGTATTCAGGCTAAACATACGAACAAATTGCGCTTACAATTGGACGCGTTAAATAGAGCTACTTGTCCTCAAGATATGAACGCGCCGAGCTGGCGGTTGCATCCATTAAAAGGCAATCTCAAGAATTATTGGTCCATCACCGTAAATGGAAACTGGCGTATTACGTTTAAGTTTGAGAATGGGCACGCTGAAATTGTTGACTATCAAGATTATCACTAGGAGTTATCATGAAAATGTACAATCCACCGCACCCCGGTTTCGTATTGAAAGAATACATTGAAGGCATGAAAATTGGTGAAGTAGCGAAAAAATTAGGCGTTTCCCGCATTTCACTTTCCCGCATTCTTAACGGCAAGACGGCGATTAGCGCTGAAATGGCCATTCGCATAGGGCTAGCACTCAATACCAGTCCTAATATGTGGCTAAGCATGCAGGGTGACTACGACCTCTGGCAAATCGAACATAACAAAACCTTTTCGATAACGCCTTTGTTCCCACATAACCCATCCAAGCCGTTACAGGCATAAAAAACGCGGTCAATTGACCGCGTTTTTTATGCTCTTATATTTTTGGTTTATCCACAATCATGATTGGATTTAAAATCGCACCTATACTTTCTGCGTACATTCGTTCTTCAAAATCCATTCTGTTTCCTGGGGTAACATAACATACACTTTCAAATAAAAAACCATCAGAAACAATAGCAGTAGAGTACGCTGCGGATGAATCAAATACGCCTGTCCTCATAAATCTTACAAATTTACGTATATACCCAACAGATACGAGCTTATCTTCCCCAACATATATCTTTTTCCCCTCGGTCGGTAGTATATCTTTTGGCGTGTTATATCTTTCTGTTGCGAGACATAAAATACCTTTATTATGTTGATTGACCGGTTGGCCGCGGAATATATCTTGCGTTACTTTTAATGCCGTTTTGAGGCGGACAATATCCCACCCACTGTGATAAAGCATCTTTCCTGCCGATGAATATATGTTGATGCCATATTTTTCTTGCTTTTTATTTTTTACCTGATCTAGCGATTTAAAAACATAATAATTAGCACTATAGTTGCCACTATCACCATCGGGTTTAAAAACAATTAAGTACCATCCATCAGATCTATAAACCACTTGGGCATCGGTGTATGTGCCAAAAAACACAATACCAGATATGTTTATTCCTCCGCCATTTCTAATTCCTCCGCCAGTCCATCCCTTATATACGGATGGGGTGTAGTTATGCTCAACAAAGACAAAAGGGTATTCTCCAGGTGGAGATATTTTTATTTCTTTGTAGTATTTCGCCGCTGGTGATGTTGTCTTAAACTTATCTAAAATGGACTCATACTTAATCATTTTTTCAAAGATTAAGACTTGTTCATTACCTACAAATAAAGGTAGAGCATCTGAAAAAATACCGTAATTCATAATATTTTTTCTCTCCATAACAAAATAGCAACAACGCTGGCTTCGTAACGCCAAACGTCACTTACGTTTTTTACGGTTTGCCAATGCGCCTTAGGCGAATTCTCTCTCCCACTTACTGGCAAAATATCCGCATATGCAACGACAATATCAACTCCACCTTGATGCCCTGGATTCAAAAAGTCAGACTTGCCATATTGAGTATCGCTCCGCAAGAAAGTAAAAAATTGTCTATACTTTTCTTTCATCGAAACGGGCAACTCTTCAGCGATATACTCACCGCTAGATCCAGTTGGGGTAGGTATTACCTTTACAAGCATAGCAACATCAGAATTGTCATTTTTGCCATCAATCCATAATCCATAACTCATAATAAGTAACCTATTTTAACTCTTACAACACCTCGATCGTCATAAACAATAATCTGATTATTATTCATAACAAGCCCCCTATTTTGCGAGCTCGCTCGCACCAAAAAACTACCTGTTCGACCGACTTTTAATACGCCATCACCTCCGCTTATGTCAATTTCACCACCAGAAATTTTCGGCGCTCTAATCTCCTGATTCGCCTGTATATGCTCACCACGGATTGTATTTGCGATAATACTTCCACCGTGAACCTGAGTAACACCTGCATTTGCCCAAGGGCTAGGTTCAGTGGTGTGCTCGGTGCATTCTTCGAGCATTGGCCGAGCTAAAAACATATAGCAATTTGTTTCATTTACTTTAGCGTCATAAAAAAAGAAATGCACATCTAAGCTAGCAACGTGTGGGTGAGCTTGAAATTTAATGAAAACGCGGTCAGCATTATTTATTCCGTTAAACGAATAACCCTCCCTACAATATTTTGTAATATTGCCTAAGTATTCGCCATTACTTCCACGTTGGTCGATATAAAGTTGAACTGCTGTACTTCTATGATTTCCCATATAAACACTAAGCATATACCAAGTATTAGCAGTGATAGCAATATTTTGAGAAATACCCGATCTTGTATTAATATCTCCAGTTCTGTAATTATGCCAACGCACCACATTTTCATTTGGTAAATAACCACCTTTTTTCAAACCCCAATCAGGATCTTGAATACATTGTCTTTCTCCTAATTTGTTATCAGGAACATTCGTTGAACCTATCCACCCATAAGGCACGCCATTTGTCGGATTAGCAAAAATCGGGTTATAAAGTAAGTTTTCTCCCGAACCCGATGAAAACTTATCTCGAGTAATCGTTCCTGCTACTACAAGATCACCACGAATACCAACTTGCCCATTTGCAACAGAAAACACTGGTTTCACATTGCTGTCATTAGCATTAGCAACAATACCAAATTTATCAGCCATCACAATGACGGAGCTTTCAGCGATCTTTCCGTCACTTGATGCACCAAGCGCAATACCCGCAATTGCAGTACGACCGCCAGCAACAACCTGCGTCTTGATAGTGTGTGTCGCCGACAATTTGCCGTTTACCCCTGCAACTGCACGACTAACCACATCGATTTCCGCTTTGCTTTGAGCTACTGCATCCGTTTTTGCTTTGTCTGCCTTAGCTTGTGCATCTGCTTGCCATGTTGCACGTAGGCTTTGTTGAGCAATGCCAGCAACTTCTGACCTGTCCGCTTTGGCGGTACGGATGTTTGCGATTGAGCTTTCCGCAGTACCCATTCGTGCGGTAAGTGCGCTAATCTGCTGAGCATTAGCCTTATCGCTGTTAGCCTGAGCTTGTTGTACAGCCGTTATGCCGGATAATGCAGATTCCGCCTTGGCCGTTACGGTTTTAATCGTCTCGGCTTGTGCTTTGTCCGCTTTTTCCAGTTTTTGGATTGCCGTCCCTGTAGTGGCTGCTTGGTTATTAATTTGTTGGAGCGCGTTATTTACTGCCGCAATGCGGGCTTTTGCCTCTTCTGACACCGCACTATTTACATCATTTTTGAGCGAGTTAATCAACTCTTGCCCAAGGTGTGATTTAGTGATTTTGCCCTCAATTGCATTGAGTAGATTATCCGGGTTGTGGTCAGCCTCGCCAAATACGGCCTCGGTAAACTCACCTTTGTTGTCGTTTTTATCGCCACAACGCAACCAAAAATAATATTCCGCGCTCAACGGCACGCCGCTCATAACATAGTTATTTTGTGGATATGGCAAGGTTGCCACTTTAACCGCTTTGCTAATATCATTAGTGGTACTACGCCAAACCTCGGTATAGTTGCCAACACTTGCTATCTTTGGCAAGTCCCAATCAAGCTCGATCGCAAATAATAGCGATTTAGTTACAAATCGAGGGATGTTGAGATTAACCTCAAATGTACGTGTTACTGGATCGGATAATTGACCCGAGCTGTTTTTGCTGCGTATCTCTACCGTATATCTTCCGTTCGGGAGATTATCAAAACTAATCTCCGGGCTGTCTAAGTCTAAGTGAGTGCTGTATAGATTGCCGTTACGGTATAACTTAACGTCATACTTAACAGCGCCTTGATTTGTTGGTGTGGTCCACATTAATTTAACGCCGCCATCACCAAAGCTAATATCTGCATTGGCGGGCTTATTAACTCCTGCGCCATGAGTTGTAGTAACGGACGGTGCAAAGCTAGCACTACCATCAACAATAGCCTCTTTCTGCGGT
Organism: Rodentibacter sp.; assembly: GCF_057314195.1. Classification (NCBI taxonomy): domain Bacteria; kingdom Pseudomonadati; phylum Pseudomonadota; class Gammaproteobacteria; order Pasteurellales; family Pasteurellaceae; genus Rodentibacter; species Rodentibacter sp. Next base: position 32,789 of record NZ_DBHLAM010000022.1, read on the forward strand.
TCGTGCTGTAACGCAGTGATCGCAAAAGAACCGTCGTTGTTTTCAGCAATGCCAATCGCGCGATAAAGCTGCGTTTTTACTTGCGCCGTGTGCAACGTCCAATTCGCATTTTCCACAAGTCCAACCGGTTCGCGATCTAAATTCACTCGCTGCTTGTCATCAACACTTAAAATTTTCACGCGGACGATTTCAGCCGTTCCGGTAGTGCTTAAATAACCGAGGTAACTATCGGCGGTGAAATCAATCGGGCGATCTAACGTCACAACCTTTCCATTAATCGACAATACGCGACCGCCTAAATTTGTGTTGGCGTATCGATTGTCTGCCACTTCGATAATATCGCCCGGCAAATGAGCTAATCCCTCGCGCCCAACGCTAAAGGTAATTGTGCATTGCTCAAGGCGCGAGGTCTCAAGTATCCATTTACCGTAACGATGAGCTTGTCCGCGCGAAGTACAGGCAAACGCGGTTATCTTCTTCACGTTGTAACCGTAGCGGCGAATCAGGTCATCGTCCGCCACATACTCGATCGCCTTTTGATACATATTGCGTTTGTCGGCATATTCCACTTCAACGGCGGTATAAATCGCTTTCTGTGCCACATATTGACGACTAAACTTGCCGTCAATTACGTTTGACTGCGTGTAGGTGCAAACTGGATCTGTAGGGCGGTCTTGTGTCGCGGTCATTTGCTGACCGTTCCAAATCACCATGGCTCGGAACACGCTTGCCATGTCGGAAAGTACTTCGTACGCGCTGCGCTGGTCGGTGATCCACAGGTTCGCCGTCATGCGCGGTTCTTGCCCGCCGTAGCCGTCCGGTACGAGTTGATCGCAATACTGCGCGATTTGGTACAGCTGGAATTTATCAACGCCGAAATCGCCTAATCGTTCGCCCAAGCCAATTTGTTTATTGGTAACTAAATCATAAAAAATCCAAGCTGGGTTGTTTGTCCAGTCCTCTTTGAAATCGCCTTTCCAAATGCCGGCGGCATAGGTGCGCGCCACAGGGTCATAATTGCTTGGAATTTTTACCAAGCGGCCATGTAGCAGAAAATTGATATTCGGAAAATTCGGGTTGTAACGAGAATCTGTTTTAATCCCCACTAACGCCATATTCGGATATGACAGTTTAGTGTCGATGATTTCCGTATAACTTGCCCAGCTCGTCGCGTTCTGTAATCGTTGACTTTTGCTGTCTTCCGTTACCCGTTTTACGGTTACAGTGAACGGCACTTCCGGTAAATTTTCGATAATATAGCTGCGATAAAAACGCGATGAAGATTTACCCTCAATAGTATAAGTATTGCGCGGTAGATTATTAATTAATACCTGAAAAGTAACGCTTGATCCGTGCGTGTCGCCCTGATCATTTTGACTGAATAGCGCACTAACCGCCAGCGTTAAACGTAAGCGGGAAACGTCCGGATCGATAACGGTTTTAGTTAACGGGTGAGCCTGTTTAACTTCTGCATTTACCGGCACTTCTCGTTCGCTTGCTTCAAACCCTTTTAGCGGTAGCTGGTCTTGAGTACCAAGCGTAAATTGAATTTCGGTATTTTTGAAGTTAAAACTATCGGTATCGTTATCATCTTTGCCGTTTTCGTTTTGAATCGGCGTATTGTCAAAATACGTCGTTTTCCATTTGTTCACTGTGCCTTTGATTGGCCCGAGCGAAATCAAGCCAATCGCTCGTAATTTCTGCGCTGATTTCAGCGAATCCGGCGCTTCGTACGGAGTATGACCTCCACCGCCCTTATTTCCACCACCCATAAACTACCCTTTCTTTAATGCGTCCATATCATCAAACGTTTCAACACCCTGCGAAATAAGCACAAGGCTTGTCATCATCTCGCCGTACAATAACGGGATCGGTCTCCCCTGCGGCGTGAGATTTTTAATATTTGAAAATGAGGTGCTTTGTTTCTTTTCGCCCTCTTTGGCACTGGTATCCATATTCGGCGTAAGAGTTAGCAATGTCATCGCACCTGATAAAATCATTGCCGCCCCCATTGCATACCCGCTTGCCATGGCAAGATAAGACCAACCAGCCGTACCACCGATGTACCATGTAGCTGCAATAAGCACTACGCCGATAACAATCTGACCAATACCAAGCCCCTTGCCCGCACCAGCGATAACCGGCGTAAAATGCACCGTGCTTTCCTCGGTGAGCGTCATTTGTGGATTAGTCTTTATCTGTTCTTCCGTCAGGTAACGCTTGCCGATACGCACCTTGTAATAACCTTTGCGCAGGTGTTGTTGCAGTCCGTTAATCTGCGTTAACAAGCCGCTCATTAACTCGGAAAACGACCGCGCTTCTAATTCAAAGGGGGAATCAACAAATCGTTTAAGATCGCCGTGAAATGTAATTGTCGCCATTGCTTATGTCTCCAAATGCTATGCGTTGATCGCAGCCATGCTCCGTCATACGGCACGCGCGCGGACAATCGCCCTACACTATGATGTAGCATTGTTTGATCGCCAAGATAGATGCCGGCATGATTCGGCACGGCGCTACAAATTTTCAACAACACCACATCGCCAAGCTGCGCGGGTTCTTCTGCGAGCTTTTCAAATCCCAACCGCACTAAATTTTCTTCAATCAGGCTTTGACCGCTTTCAAACCATTCAAAATCATAGCCCGCCGGTGGTTTTGGTCGTCCGAAATCCAAGCCCGCCAACATATAAGCATCTAACACCAACTGCGAGCAGTCTTGGTGATAATTGATAAAATTACGCCCCAGTAACGCCGGCGCAGGTCGAAACTGTAAAATTTCATTATCCACCACCAACCAAAACGCTGTAGCACACCGGATCTGACACATACGGTCGGCGGTTGATAAATACGGCAGACCGTCCGGGTGGGAGTGAACTAACGCGATAATCTCGCCGATTTCGCTTGTCATAATCCATTCTTCGTGATCAATCTCGAAATAATTCTCCGGATCTGCGGCAATGTTAGGGCATGGGTAAAATACTTTCTCACCGCCCTCCAAAACAACAAAGCCGCACATTTCGCGCGGCTCTTGTTTCTTGGCGTAATCAAGTATTTCTTTTTTTAATTCATTGGTAATTTCCATAATTAATTGCCGTATTGTGTGGTGGACGGAAACCCGCCAAAAGGTAAAGCGGTATCATTGCCCCAGCGCAATTTACACCCGCGCAGGCAATGCGAACACTTATCTTTTTTCGTGTCTGTTGTCGGCTTATCGAACTCGTCAGCAACCGGCGGACCGGTATAGCCACATTCCGCACTACGATAACGCCAAATACAAGTATCTGACGTAATCATTAAAATAGGTATGCGCGCATTATCTGTTTCCGCCGGCAAAGCAAGCTCAAACGTCGCCACGTCATCAGTTAATGATTTCAACTGCTCGATAATGTAGTAACTGATTGATTCCTGCGTCGGGTCGGCTTTCGTATTTCCACCAGCAAAATTCGCCGCGTCGAGGAATTGCGCATATACCAAGCGGCGCGTAACTTTTGCACCTAAACCCTGCCCGAAATCTTCAGCAAGTGCGGTCACAATTCCGTACATATTCGAGATAGTCAAAGTCGGGCGGTTACTCGGTCCTTGTCCAGATAGCTCAAAACCATCAGCGTTGATCGGGTAGGCTTGATACTCATTACCCTGCCAAATCACGTTTTGATGTCCTTGAGTTACTCCATTATGGAACCGCAATAATTCCCCTTTTTGCGTGGGATTGCTCGCGCTGTGAATGTGCCGCAAGTCAATTTCCCATAGTTCAATTAGCGCGCCCTGCTCAAGTTTCGGCAATTCTTGACGCATATCGCGCGGTATTGGCTTTGGCATTACACCACCTCTTCAAAGCTGCAACTAAATTCAGTGTGCGTCTTCCCGACGGTTTTACTCCATTCGGGACAAACTACCTTGATCAACTGGTTATCATTGGCTTTTTCGCGAAATAAAAAGGCGGTCACGCCGCCCTTATTCCTTAAAAATTTATCAAAATCGACCGCACTTTTATGATGAATTTTGAAAGTCAGCGAATATTTCCGCAATAACGGATTTAATCCGTCCACGATACGTTGTTCGTAACCATCGCCGAACTTATTCACTTTTCGGCGCGGTTCGTTTTTTACTGTGTAACCCGGTTTCGGGCAGTAAGGCAAAATATCAAGTGCCATTTATTACCTCATTCATTACGTCCGATTAAACGCCCCACCACTGCGCATATCTTCGCGCTGATTTTTGCGATAGCGCATATCCGCAATACGATCCATTTGCCGCATAAGCTCAACGGTAATTTGCAATTCATCGCCGTTTTGCTCGCTACTCACGCTGGCGGAAACTGGTTCGCCATTGTTGATCACTTTCACGGTGATGTTACCGCTACTCCGGCTGATGTTTCCGCCATAGTTAGGCAATTCAGGCACGCTTACACCGCCACCATTAGCAAAGCCACGACGCGGAGCGCCGTAGTTAAGCTGATCTAAAAAGCCACGTCCTAAACGGCTCGTGGCTTCTTTTGTGATGACGTACTCTCCTCGGTGGACAATACCAGCAGGCGCATATTTTCCGCCGTCACCAGTATAACCACCGCCAGCAAATCCGACGCTCATAATCTGCGAAATAACATTCGCGCCCGCTGCCGCAACCGCCGCCATATTGGCAAACTTCTGAGCTGGCGTCATAGCTGAACCGTCGCCCATTGCTTGCATGATCGCCATGGAAAGTTTGACATTGGCTTCTGCAATCGCAAAGGCTTTCGATACCGCAAACATCGCTTTATAAGCAGAGGATTGCTTACCTGCCGATTGCTCGACAGCAGATGCCAAATTACCAAATGCACCGCCCAGATCGTTCAATCCAGTGGCGTATTTCCCAAGCTCCTGCAGGGTTTCATCTTTTTTGTATTTATCGATGATCTGTTGTCTGCGTTGCTGATACTCTTCTTCGGTAATCAGTTTCTGCTCGTTAAATGCCTGCAACTGCGCCAATTCTTCCGCTTGTTTGTTTCGCGTTTCCTGTTGAGGGTCGTAGATTGCCCGTAGTTTGCTTAACGGATCAACTGCCTGTTGAGAAATCTGCTGTGCGTAATTAAATTGCATTTGCTGAGCAGCTTTTCTTGCTTCGTCAGCATTTAATTGACCGGCGGACCGCAATTCTTCAATACTGCCTAAATCTTCCGTAAGGTTTGATTTAAGCAGTTTTTCAGGCGCATATTTGCCGGCGAGTTCAAGACGCTGTTTCGCAAAACGTTCTGTAATTGCCGTCTTCGCTGTTTCATACTCTTGGTGAGATACAACGCCTTTGCGCATATGTTCATCGAGACGCTGAAACATCCGCACTTCTTCAAGGTTAATTTCACCTAGAGTTGATGACGATTTCTTACGAATTTCATCATAGAATGATAGCCAGCTATCGCGTGCGTTTTCGCCGCCTTTAATTTGAGTTTCGATTGTTTTGGTCTTTGTTTCAGTCTCAAACAACCCCTCAAGTTTTTTGCCCATATCTAACATGGTCTGCAACTGCTCGGCAGATAGATTGATCGCCTTAGCGGCACTTTGAGCCGCCGCGACATCGCCATTGGCAATCGCATTCAACACCTTAGAATATTCAGCACCTTTCACGCCAAGAACTTCATAAAGCCCGGCAAGCACATAAGACGCTTTGGCATGACCTTTATTTTTCAGCTCAAGGACTTCCAACTTGGCGCGTAAATCATCTGATTTTTTAGTCAGCTCGCTTTGAGCTTTCGCGAGATCGATAACGGCAGCCGTAGCCTGATTAGTGCTATCCTTATTTTTATCAATGCCATTTTTGACATCAGCGATAATTTGACCGGCTTTTTCTGCGCCAACATTAAATACAGATAATTTTTTGTGAATATCATCTAACGACTTGCCGTTATTCAACATGGACTGTACAAGTGCGCGTAGTTGGTTATCAAATGCCTGACTTTTAGCCGACGCAACTTCCAAGCCTCTTTTGTATTTTGCCGATGCTTCTTCTACTTCCTGCGCAGTTGAAGCAAACCAACCGCCGCGACGATGACTAAACTCGGTCGAGATCATCGCAGAACCCAATTTTTTGAGCTGCTCTTCTTGCTCTTTCATCGCTTCGATTTGCTCAAAAATCTTGGTAGTCAGTACGGCTTCGCTTAACCCTTCATAACTTTCTTTCAGTTGCTCATTGGCAGAGGCGGTATCAATCGCTTTTTTACGCGCTTCTTCTGCTTGTGAGTGGAAATATAACAATGCGCTGGCAGCAATAGTCACCGCACCGGCAGGACCGCCAAGCAGTCCCATAACACCCCGCAAACCAGCCGCCGCTGCGCTGGCAAGTCTGTTTGCCGTTGCTAAATTTTGTTTTGCTGTCGCTTCCGCTTTCGTCAGCGCAATAATCTGTGCTGCCTGCGCTTTCATCTGTTCGCGCAACGCAAATCGCGTTTTTTCAGATTGAGCGACCTGTAACTGTGCAGCCAAAGAAGCCATTTCTGTTTGAGCCGCCACCCGTAACGCAGTGGCTTTAGCATAGAGGGCTTTCGCTTCGTTGTAATGTGACAACGTGTTTTTCGCACTCGCGACACCGGTTTGTACAAGTTTTGCGGAATAATTACCGATCTGCCCAACCGCCAAGGCACCAGCAAATAACGTCGCCATTTTAATGGCATCTTCCAAATTCGCCGCCAAGAACTCTATGCTATTCGCTATGCCGGTAGTGGCTCCGGTGGCACTATCAATACGCCCGATCATTTGGATAAATGACGTTTCAAAATTGGTCATCGCGCCGGAAACCGACTTAATGCGATTAGCAAAATCATCATCGACCTGAGCCTTGACCTTTTTTAATGCTTCAACAACCTGCGGAATATCCAGTTTGCCGGCGGCGCCCATTTGTTTAAGTTCGCCGGTCGTAACGCCCAAACCTTTCGCGATTGCGTCCGCAAGTCCGGGGATTTGTTGTATTACCGAATTAAGATCTTGTCCTTTTAACGTTCCTGTTGCCAACGCTTGCCCAAATTGGACTAACCCCGCCTCGGCTTGCGCGGCGCTGGAACCCGACATAGCAACGGATTTTGTTACGGTTTCAGTTAACGCGGCGACATCAGCTTGGCTTAGTTTTAATTTTTCGGCATTTTGCGCAAATTTTTGATAAACAAGAGACGTCGCACTTACAGCCTGATTGGTCCGCAGGGAAATATCAAAAACAGTCTGTGTCGCCAAAGCAAGTTGAGCATTACCATTTGTTGATAGTTTTAATTGATTGGTTAATTCTGTGTTTGCGTCAGCATACTGGATAAATGCCTTAATTGAACTCGTCAGAGAATCTTTAAATAATAAAAAATTAGTTAATTTGCTGGAGTTATTCAGCGCAGTCATCGCCGAATCGATGTTTTCCAAATAACCCTTGGTTTTAGCCGAAAATGTCTGCGCGCGTTGCTGTGCCTTTGATAATGAATTTTGAAAATTGACTTGATCTAACGTTAGCTGAATATTCAGCGATCCCAATGTGCCGGCCATAAATAAACCCCATAAAAAAAGCACTCCGAAGAGTGCTTTTCTAAAAAGATAAAACTAATTACGAATTACTCGGTTTAAACCATTCAATCAACCCAAAAACAACAGATACAGCAACGATGATTGCGATATATCGGAAACTGCCCCACGCAAAACCGTCTGATAGGATAGAACCAAGAATATAAAGCGCTAAAATTGGAGCAACTACAAATATAGCGATCACTTTAACCATCCAAATAAAGATTTGTCCCATAGTTCCTCCTTTGTTCATATCTGTACTGTACAAAATTATCGTGCTTTATTCAAGGGATTAACTGCGAAATAATCGTTGTCGCTGCCGATTTCAACACGTCAAAAGACAAATCAATACCTTTGTTTTTCAGCATTGCTTTGCTTTTGTTCCAAACAGTATCATTGCGGATTTTGTCTAAGAACTCGTGACCTTGCCATGTAATAGCTTTCGCAGAATATAAACTATTCCCACGTATAGTAATTACATCTGTTTCAATAAGTTCTGCCTGTCCCATTATTTTGAAATGATATGACACAGTATCCGGATCGACCCCCTCAAACTGGTCATCTTTCAATGGAAGGCTTTCCTCAGCCATTTGCTCTAATTTAATTAAAATCTTACGAATAAGTTCCCAATCTCGTTTCATTTTATATTCTCCAAGACCGCACCGGTAAAAGTGCGGTCAGTTTTGAAAGTGTTTTAGATAATGGTTTTACGCTTACTTTGTAGGATTGGCGTATCGAATATGTTTGGGTTGCATTCGCCGTCCACAATTCGCATTCTGTGCGCCAGTTCAAGCAGCATATCTGCCATTAAGTGCGTTTCGTTCATCAATTTACGGTTCAGGCGTACGTCAACACAGCTTTTGCCGTCAATGTTTTTAACGACCGTGCGGTTTTCGTCATCTTCACGGGTGATAACCAACCAGCGACCGGCGTGAGGAATTTTCACCATTTGCGATGTATCTCTCGGCGGCGCAATCAATTCACCCTCTAACGCAATTTTATGTACATACTCTACCGCTTGAGGTAATTGCTCAAAAGTTAGATCTTCTATCGATTCCACGTTAAAGCGCTGGTGGATTAAATGGTAAGCGTCAGAATAAATTAAGCCTTTCTTGCTCACCAGCATATTTACAGCATTGCGTAGGCCCGTGCGATCATCTACTGTAGTTTTTGATTCATATTTGCCTGTTTTACGGATTGCCGGCAAGACTTCTGCTGTTACCCATTTTCTAAAACGGTGTGGAACAGATCCTTTTTTCACCGCATCACGACAGCGTAAGATCAAAGTGTACATTCCGCTTTCGCTAATGATAGAAATACTTTGAGCGCCATTTCCTGCCTGACTGTCGGTTAAACCGATAGTCGCTTTTTCGTCATCATCTAGCTTTAATAAAGCATCGCTTACGTTAGATATTTTTAATGTGCCACAAACGTCCTTAGCAACAAACCAAGGTTCATTGTTAATGACTAAAGTGCGGATAGAATTTGATTCAAAATTGAATGTAGAGAGTTGGGCTTGATTAGACATAGACTGTCTCCTGTGGTTTTTTCGATATTAAGATTTACCCAATTAAGGGTGCCGGGTGGTTCGAAAGCCTTCCACAGGTAGGCTGGGATTATTCCCCTTTCGGGTGTTGTATTCTCCGCCCGCCCGGCATAGATGAAATTTGATTTATGCGTGTTAAGTCTTAATGGCAATAAAACTAAACGAGATCACAAATTTTACGCATAAAAAAACCGCTATGCTATCGGGTGCGGATTGCCGCTGTGGAATATAAGGTTTCGACACCTTGGAACACAATATAAAGTAAAAACCCCGTCTTGTAAACGGGGTTTTTATTTTAGAATACAACTGCTTTAAGCTTAGTATATGTTTTACTATCTGTGGTCGCTAGCATCTTTCTACCGTCTTTTAGAAGCATAATAAAGGTTACATCTTTACCTTTTCCACCCAAAACTAGCCCAGCCAACAACCCTACTGGACCTAGAGCTAATGCGCCAACAGCCCCCCAACCTGCCGCGCCGCCAAGACGAACAGCACTTTCCTCACTGGCTAGTTCAATAGCTTCTATTTGATTCTTATCAAAAGTATATGTTTTCCCTAGTAAACCGCCACCTAAAGGGTCATAAATACTAACACTCCCTAAAAAAGTGCTAATTGAGTTGGCGGTAGATGATATATCCCCCGCATGAATTTTTAATTTAGCCATATTAGATCTCCATAGGTTAAAAAGTCTGGCAAATTTTACCCAACTTTTTTGTAGATCTCCGTGAATTAGATCACAATTATCTTAATAATTTTCCGTCAGCCACCAAAGGTAGTTCAATTTGAATTTTATCTTCAATAATGCGCAACGTAGCTTCTAATACCGGCTTTTTGCCTTTCCATTGATTTAAACCTTGACCGCATAGGCTGGCAAATTGTTTCTCGGCTTTGTGTTCGCCTAAGCATTGATAGTATTGCTCGAGTAATGTTGCGCCGCCTTTTGCTAATTGTTCCTGCATATAGTTAAAGGCTTTAATATAGGAAATTTTAAACTGCATTGCTTTTTTAGTTCGATACCCCATAACCAACAGTAAAAAACCATCTTTGGTCATTTCATAATATGGCAATGGCTTATTATTCTGTAAGTTATTGTTTTTAAAACAAAGCTCAAAATTGAGCCGGTTAAATTCATCATCACCATTTTCTAAAACTTCACGAATATCACGCAAAACATTTTTGTGGAGTTTTCCGAACACTTTCGCTACTGTTTCGGATGTCGTTACGGTTTTGTGATCTTTAATTTGAATAAATTGTTTGAAATTTTCTGGGTTTGCTAATTGCATGATGTTTTCCTTTATAAATTTTAGGCAACAAAAAACCCAGTGGTTAAACTGGGTCTATCGATTGGCTAAATATCTTTCCGAACCGTCATCTTCATCATCTTCTTCCGCCGATTTATCTTTGTAAAAAGGCATAAAGTCCTGTAATTCTGGCGGATTACCTTTTGGATCACGATTAATAACCGCCAGCAAATGTGATATTTGTGCTGTGCGGTAATCATCGCGCCAAAGTCCGAATGGTTGCTCACGGTAAAACAGCATATATTCGGAAAAATGACGTTCAGGCATCAACTCAATCTCTTCTAACGTCTTCCCCAGCGCCAAAGACAGGGTTACTTGGAATCTTCGGCGCTCGGTAAGTTTTTTGGTTCAATGTCAGCAATTGCCTTACTTAATTCTTCAAACACCGACTTATCTAATTGAGATAATTGCTCAAGATCTGCATCATTGGTTGGATCAAACAGGTTTTCGCCTTTTTCATCGCATAAGCGTGTAGCTAAAGTGCGTGCGATTTGATATGGGTCATAGACTTGAGCAAGCTGTTTTGCCAACGCTTCCTCATTATCAAAATTCAACTCAATACCCTGTTCTTGAGCAATTTTAAATAATGCTTGTTGTTGTCCATAAACCGCTTTATTCATGTCGCCGACCGTAAACTCACGGTAAAAATAGGTAATATCGCCAATTAAAAATGACCGAACTTTCGGCTTTGTTGCTAAAAGTTTTTCACGTAAACTCATTTCAATTCTTCCATTCATTCAAAAAAAATGACCGCACTTTTTACAGCGCGGTCGCGTTTATTAAGCGGCTACCGGTAAATGGTAATCGCGTTTTGCTTTTTTGATTGTGACGCCTGATTCAAACTTGCCTTTAGTCTCACCGGAGTAATTAGGCGAAGTTTGAATAAAGCCGGTGCCGTAAAGCGAGCCTTGCTGATTACGCAAAATCATCATGTAAGGGAATGTTTCCTTGGCAAAGAATTTTTTGCGTAAATCCGCCTGCATTGCGGTCCCCGGCGCGTAGAAGAAAGTGAGTTTTACTGAACCATACTCGATTTCGCCCGCTTCAGTTTCAGTACCCTCACTACACATTGTTGTGATGTCTTCTTCCGTGAGTGTATCGCCGTCGCCCTCAATCTGCTTGATCGCACAGAAATTGGAGGACCATTTAACCACCGCCACTTTTGCCGCGCTAAAGTCTGTTGGCTTATCTTGCGATGTCCAATCCACTTCATCGGCAAAAGTAATTGTGTCGGACGCAACGGATTTAACCGGGAAATAACCGTCAAGCGAACCAAGACCGGTAATTTTGACAAAATCGCCCGCTTTAGCACTGTGACCGGTTGCGGTTATTGTCGCGGCTGGCGTTACCGTGCAGGCGGTAATCGCTTTTTCGGTGGTCAAGCCAACACCGATATAAAATTTCGTCCCCTGGAACGGGGTTGTTTGTGTTGCCATAATTTATTCTCCATAAGCAATTTGATAATTAATAACGCGTCGATGTAACTTCGTTTCCGGCTCGTAATCACTGTGATCGCTCATGCGCTCGGCAAACTCAAACGCCGCTGAAAGTGCGGTAAAAATCTGTTTGCGAAGGCTGAAAATGTCGTCAGGATTTTTGCTGTAAACGTCGATTTGTACTTGGAAATCATCTAAATCGCCGTCTTCAAGCGCGGAATTGGGAGAGATGTTCGGAAACTGGTAAACGATGACCGGATAGTCTTTGTTAGTGTCCGGTATGACGCCATAAAAACAATGCCCTGACACCAAAGGCGACAGGGCGCTATAAATTTGTTGTTGGATCATGTCATTTTCCCGCCTCCGCTATAATTTCATCGCGTAACGTGTTAATTATGGTTTGTGCCGCCTGTTGCTTTGATTGCTCAAACGCAGGGCGCATAAAGGGTTTTGCCGGCATTTTTGACGTACCGAACTCTACAAATCGCCAGTAAAACGGGTCGCGCGGGTTATACGCGCCGCCTTTCCCTGTTTTATCCTTGAATTTGAGGACCTGTTTCGTTTTCAGCCCTTTCACCCAAACATAAGTATTTACTCTGCCGTTTTTGTCGATCTTCGTGCGCGACGAAATCGCTTTACGCAAAGTGCCGGGCTTCCGATACGGCGACGGCTGACTTAATACTGGGGCATTTGCTCTTGCGCGATCACGAATAATCGCGCCACCGCGCCGCATAGCTTTCACGGCAATGCGATTTTTTGCTTTCCTACCCAAAGCATTCATCGCTTGCCCTAACTCTTTCAAGCCTGTTACTTTTACTGTTACGCTACTCATTCGGACTTTCCTTACACATCAGCTGTAATGATGTATTCCGCCCGTTTGTGTTGAGAACAGATAAGATTTCATAGTGTTTGCCGTTGTGATTGACGCGCATTGTCGGTTTGACGTCATCACGATAACGTAACCAAATTTGCGTCGTCACTTCGGATTGCACTTGTTGAGCTGAGAAATATTCTCGCCCCGATAGCGGCTTGATTTCCGCCCACACGGTCGCAACATCACGCCATTTCGTGACCGTTGCGCCGTAATCGTTTTGAGCGTTGATTTGCTTTTGTAGCGTTACGCGGTGGCGCAATTTTCCGATTTCCATTTACACTCCCATAATTCGGTAAGGTTGGATCAATCGCCAAACACCCTCTTCAATTTCTTTCGTGGTTACACCGACTGCGACACTTTCCCGATGTTCATACCAATGCGCGATTGTCATCAGCATGGCTTGTTTGATTGCCGAATTAATGACTAAACCATTTGAGACATCTTCCGGCACGCTGTCCGCGTATAAAGTGCGGTCTAACTGGCTTTCGATGTACTCTTTCGCGGCAGATTCGTACAAAGTCAGCAACTCGTCTTCGTCATCGTGATCAAGGCGGCAATGCTGTTTGATAAGTTCGAGACCGATTAGCATAATAATTTCCGAAAGAAAGCCCCGTTTCCGGGGCTATGGATTATTTGGTTTTCGCCGCCAACGTACCTTTCACGAATGCTTCAGGGCGATAGATTGCTAACGCCAAACGTTCTTCGCAAAGGACGGTGACTAAGTTTTTCACAAAGTCATCTTCGTTTTCGGTTGATACCGCAATGCCTGATTGTTGGCGGTCAAAGATTTGCGCACCTAAATCAAATGCACCGGTCAAGAAACTGCCCGCCGCCATTGCTTGGGTTTGTACAACAGGAATGCCCCATAAAGTAGGCTGAGCTAAACTTTGCGGATTACCGATGATGTTGCGACCCATGCCGTCTTTTTCTAGCTCGATTTTTGCCCAGTCGATAGGGTTCAATACGAAACCGTTAGACGGATATTCAGCAAGGATAACTTGCAACTGCGCCAAGCGTAATTGGTCGATAATGGTGTACGCTGCGAGTTTCGCCGGATCTGCGAACGCTTGCGCGACATTCATAATGCCGGTTAAACCACCGGCGGCACCGTCGCCGCTAAGCAGCTGTTTGTCTTCAACCAATTTCAAGCCGTAAGTTAAACGACCGTTGATATAGCTTTGCAACATTGCCGCGTCGTCCAAAATTTGACGAGACGCTTTAACAAAGTGTGCCAACGTTTTAACACCGGTTGTAATTTCTTCAAATTGAAGATCGGATTGCGCTTTCTTCGCACCCTCGGACGCTTGCGCCGCCGCGTTATTCGTAAACAATTTTTCACGAACATATGTAATGGCGTTACTGTCGGTGGTACCCGGCATTAACAAATCGCGAATGGTTAATTTACGTTCCGGCGTAGCAACCACACCCGGCACGCGATGTTCAACCACTAATGCACCGGCAGAACCTGCAGCATCGGCCGTCGCGCTGGTAATGGTCGCTTTAACCATTAATTTCGCAGATTTGTTCGCGCGTGGGTCTTGTGCGTACGATTTAAACTGCTCGGTTTCCATAAGCTGTTCAGCAATGGATTTTTCAGTCGTTGCACCGGCACCACGACGCGCTAATTTTTGCTCAACGTCATCTAAACGAGTTTTTGTATCGTTTAATGTGGTTAAGGCTTCATCGACACGACCTTTCAAGTCATCAAGACCTTTTTCGCCGTTTTCCATTTTGCCTTTCAGCTCTTCACCAAGACCCTTTACTTGATCAGTGGCTTTTTTCAACTCAGCGGCGAGCTGTTCGACGTTCTTTTCTTGTTCAGGCATAATTAATTTTCCCCATTGATAGATTTAAGAATGTTAATTGCGTTGCTAATTTGGTTATTTTCAGGCTCGCCCTGAAGAAGTTTGCGCAAGCCGTGACTAGCAACAATCGTTGCTTGCGTTTTTGAAAACCCTAAATCTCTCAGAGCTTTCTCAAATTCGGGTAATGTCGGCAAACTGCCTTTTGCCAACGCAGATTTAACCGTTTCGACACGGCTTGCTTCATTCGCTGGGAACGTTACAATCGAGATTTCGCGCAAATCGATTTCCAACAACTCCAATACATCTTCCGATTCGTCATAAGCCCATTTGCCCACGCGATAACCGATAGATAAACCGTCAATCGCACCGGCGCGCATAAGCGCGTGGATTTCTTTTGCCTTAGCGACATCGTTTACCAGTAAACGCCCCTCGCCGTATAAGCCGTGTTCATCTTCTTTTAATAGCGTCCAAACACCCAACGGCTGATTACGGTCATGATTCCACAACACCGGCGGCATTTTGCCTTGCGCACTCCACGCCTTAAGCGATTCATCAAACGCGCCCTTACGAACGATTTCGTCATAGCTGTCTTTCACATCAAACACATTGCAATAGCCAGAAAAAAAGCCGTCTTCGTTGACGGCTTCTGTTTTGAATGTGAGATCTTTAACTTTGAATGTCATTTTGTTGTTCCCCGATTTTATCGATTGAGGTTAAATTCAGTTGTACGGTTAATTGATCCGCCCCCTCTACTGGTGGCAAATTCTCTAACGCTCGCACTTCGTTGCGCGTCATCACGCCATTTTGTAAAAGTGCGGTATAAAAACTTGCGCGCCCCGCACTATCCGCGCGGAGCAGCCCCTCTACGCTGAAAATCGGATAGAATTTTGACCGTTCTTCCGGCTTTAATAGCTTGCGCGAAATCGTCTGCTCAATGCGTTTTAGCATTGGATTGAGCGAGTACGTTAAGAAATTTTGGTTAATTTGCTCCGCACTTGACGCCCAAGACGATGATTTATCCGTGCTAAAGACTAATTGCGGCGGCACACCAAACGCGCGGCAGATTTCTTCAATGCCAAAATAGCGGCTTTCCAGCAACTGCGCGTCGTGTGGATTGATCCACGCGCCGGACATATTCGCCGGTTCCATGCCTGCTTCTAAAATCATCCATTTACCGGCATTTTCAGGCTTGCCAAAATCCGCCAATGCGTCACGCATTAATTTTCGCTGATCGGAGTTCAAAACACGGTCGCCGGTTTTCAAAAACCCACCGGCTTTAAGGTTGTTTTTAAATGCTTTGGACGCGGCGTTATTGGCATCAATTTGTAACCCCATGACTTTCGCCTGATAGCTGATTGGCGATAACCCGACTAAACCGTCAAGGGTAAAACCGCGGAAGTGTAAAATTTCTGATTCGTGATATTCGCCGCCGTCCACGTTATTTTTTGTGTAAATGTAAACGATTTCGCCACTGTCGCTACGTTTCACGCGCATATACTGTGGATCAAGAATATCAAGCGATACAACGCGCCCGCCGATACGATTAATGCGGCTATACGCGTTCCCCCACAAGTCAAGATTGGCAATCTGCGCTTCCCAAAACTCGCTCGAACACATATCCGCATTTGGCGCATCGTGAATTATTTTGTACAAGTCGTGCTTTGCGGCAATTTTGCGATCGCTGTCTTTCAGATGTAACGGCAGGGACGCAATCGTCTGACTGCGCAAACGAACGCACGCCCATACTGCACTTAATTTCAGTGATTTTTCTACATCTACACTGCTACCGGAGCCGCTCGACTGGCTAACAAATGGTTCGGCTGTTGAGCCTTTATCAAGACGCTTTGCACCACTAAACCACCGGTCATAAAATCGCGCCCACCAGCCCTGATCGTTTAATGTACTCATGCGATAATAATGTCCTGTAAAAATGAATCTATGTCTTGCGGTGTTTCTGCTGCTTCACAAATTCCCCGCGCCATTGCTAATGCAACCATTCCGTCAATGCGTCCGGTTGCTTTATGTTTTTCAAATTTTCGATTTCCCGCCGGGTCTTGCGTAATGACCGCATTTGCCGCGCACATCGTCAAAACTGGGTTCATGCCGTGGCGTAATTGCGAATTAAGCAAATCGCTTTCCAATGCGTCAATCGCCGGCGACATATCTTTAAAACCCTGCCCAAATGGCACCAACGGCAGGTTAATTCCCTGCGCGTCCATTTCCTTTTTGAAAATATCAATCCGCCAACGGTCAAAAGCGATTGCGGCAATATCAAAATCACGCAATATTTCCGCTATGTCTCGCACAACGTGCGCGTAATCAACAGTCGCCCCCGGTGTCGTACGCAAAAAACCTTGTTTCGCCCATGTGTCATAAGGCGAACGATCGCGTTTTGCGCGGTCTGAAAGACCAATTTCAGGCGTCCAAAAATACGAATAAACGTTCACTGCGCCGCTGTAATCTTTCGCAGTAAGAATAAAAGCGGTTAAGTCGGTCCGCGCGGATAAGTCCAAGCCGCCATATACAGTTAAACCGCTCGGGCTTTCCGGCTCGCCGCCGTTTTCTTTCCATACGTCCTGACTAACAAAGGTTGAAACAGTGCTTACGCGCTGATTCAAGTTCAAGTTACGGAATGTGTTTTCAAAACTTGGCATACGGTTAGCCTTTTCGGCAAGTTTGCGAATATCATCTTCACTGCGGAAAACACCTAAAGCCGGATTGGCTTGTTTCCACGCTTCCGGATCGGTAATTTTCAAATCTTTATCGGCGGTGTAAACATGACAAACCGTGTGCGGATCGCCACTGCTTTTCGCGTCATCAATCCAAATTGACAATAAATCTGCGTCATTCGCCGCCTGTGTACTGATTGTGAGTAGTAACGGGTCTTTGTGCGCACCTTGCGCAGTCGTAATTGCATCCACGAATGCCGACTGGCTACCCTGCACCTGCCCGACTTCATCGAGTATTGCTAACACAGGAGATAAACCTTGCGCGGTTCTACCATCCGCCGCCAATGCCTTATATTCAACATTCATCGGCAATCCGACTAAACGTTTCCCTGACGGTTTAATTGATACAATGTTGCTTAATCGGGGGTTAAACTGCACCATTTTTACCGCAAGGTTAAAAACGATCGAAGCCTGATCACGACTTAATGCCCCACTGACAATTTGGCTATTTTGTACTGCGACAGGTCCGACTAAATGCGCCAGCAATAAACAAGCAATTAGGGCAGTTTTGCCATTTTTCCGCCCAATAGAAAAAATCCCGTGGTTTGTTCCAGCGGGATTATCGTAAACATCAATAATAAATTTTTTCTGAAATGGTTCTAATTTTATTGGTTGCCCAACCGAAGCCCCCTCAGGCACAAAGCAATAGCGTTCAATAAATGCGATTACTTTTTCTGCTTTGGTCATTAGTTAATTGCCCTTGCTATCAAATCATCTTCATCTGATATAGATAAGCGCACATCTTGGTAAAGCTGATTGGTTTTCACTTGATCACGGCTTTCACCATTTGTCGCGCGGCTGTGGATTTGTAAACTGCGGCACATTTGGATTTCGCGTTTATACAAATCTTCGATTACATAATGCAGCGGGTGCATTTTCATTGTGCCGGTATCTGTTTTCACCCACCGGCGAGCCGAAGTAGCCAATTCCTTTTCATAGTCATCAATTTCTACATAGAGCTTGGCAAGTTTAGCGGCGCGTTCTTTGTCAATTGGTGTCCAGCTGTCTAACGCTCGACTGTTGATAATGCTTTCCCAGTACCGCATTTCTGCTTTTGTTAATTTTTGCGGCGGTGGGAGTTTGGTTTGTGCGGCTTTAGCGGCTAAGATTTTAGCGGCTGTGCTATCACTTCTGACTTTGCGTCCGCCCATAAAATCACCTCATAAAGCTGTAAAAAAGGGTAGAAAAACTGTAATAGCGATAAAATAGAGTTCCCCAGGCGGTATTTAGCCTTTTCTTTCTGAACTTTTTACCCGCCCCTACCTATTGAATGGATGTTCGGGGTCAAGCGGAAATCCGTTTATATCGCAACCAATTTCGTTAACGTTTTTTGTTTCTGCTTTTTGCTTTGAGCTATCGTGATGAACCTTACACAATGACTGTAAATTGTTCGGGTCATAGAATAGGTTTAAATCGCCCTTGTGTGCTTTGATGTGGTCAACTACTGTTGCGGGGGTTATCTTGCCCTCGCGCTGGCAGTAAACACACAAAGGTTCTTTTGCCAAGTGGTCAAGTCGTAATTGTTTCCATGCTTTGCGACTATATAAATAATGCCAACTATCACGGCTCATAGCTTACCTTATCCCGCCCTGCAGGCAGGGCTATTGAAATATCAATGCTGAGCATGTTCTACTTGCCATTCACGAATCTTATCAACTCGATTCAGGCACATATCGCGCTCGCGTTTGAGTATGACGGCGTACTGTGTGACATCACCGTAAGTCTTGCCGTCAAATCCTGTCTTGTCCAAGTAACCGATATAAGCCGCCGGTAACACTGGGCAAGTGGCAGTAATTGGTTTACTTGCGCAGGAACTCAATAACATTACTAGGAGCGTTAGCGTTATAAGCATTGCTTTGCTTAACTTGTTGTGGGATTGTTCTAATGACTTCATCTGATTGGCTCCGTGCTTCACTTTCCTGTTTTGATAATTCCAACATAACACGTTGATTTTCCGCCGCGTCTTGTTTCAGTTTGGCTATTGTTGCGCTTTGCGTCTCAATGGTTTGGGCTTGAGCTTGGTTCTCGGCCTTTAGGCTAGATATCTTCTGAGACTGGTACCAAGTCCAACCGCACAAGCCCAAAATCACAATCACCGATACGCCGATAATTGTTCCGGTGATTTTATTAATCCCAAACATAAGGCTTTCTCCACGTTACGACGCTTGACTAAACCCGGCAGGACTTTGCCCTGCGAGTACACCCAGCGGGGGAATTGATTACACATTAAATTAATATCACCTACGCGGGCATATTTAAATAACGAGGCTTGTTTTAACTTCGAGCAACCGGCGTTGAACGTGATTGATACCGCTGCCTCAAATGCGCCTTGCGGCAACTCTTTACCATTTGCCCAACGATTAACGCAATTCTCAGCAATCTTGATGTTATCTTTCCAACGCTCTGCTATTTCTTCGTCCGATAATTTACGACCAAGCACTACGTCGTTTGTATTGCCGATTCCGTCGGTCCATACATCGGCGGGGCATTTATACGGCTCGCGATAACAATCTTCCGCATTGCCGATAACCAACAACCCGACTTCACCGGTTCGGATTCCGTCCGGATATTGAGCTAGAATAATTCCGGCGATAACAACAACACTGCACTTCACTAATGTTTTAAGGTGCTTCATTTGATTAACTTCCCGTTTTTATCTCGGATGCCGGTACGGATTTCTTCAAGTTCTAACATGCGCTTTTTATATCTCGATTCTCGGATATAGCCGCAGACTGTGACAAAAATACCAATTAATACCGCCCACTCACTTAAGGTCAATGCCCCAATGAGACCGGTTAACCAACCCCAAAACTGAGATTCAACGGGCATATCTTTAAATACTTGCATTCTCATAACTCCACCTCGTGTTACTTTGTTAAAAGCTGGTTCCGCGAGGTAATAAAAAACCCCGACCGGAAAACCGATCAGGGTTATAAAATTCTACTTGGTAAACACCACTTACACGATGACCACCATATATTCCAATGATAGTGCAAGTATGCAGGGGGTGTCAATAAGTAATTTTTATATTTTTTGAATTTTGTACACCAGTTTTAAGAAGAACGAAACCAGTTACAAGAAGTTCGTGAATTATAGCTTTTGCTAGGCCAAGTTCTTTTTTGACATTTCTCTTAAATGTATCAATGCTCGGAACTCGAATATTTGATTTACCCGCGCATGGTTGCATGCTAACCTCCCCGCTATTTTCGCGCAGCTTGACAGCAATCCTATTAATTGGATTTTTATTGACGTAATAAGAAAACATGATAAAACGCAAAGTGCGGTCATTTTTTGCGAAGAACCGATCGACGATTTGGCTAATCATATAACCTGTTTCATCATCGCAGGTTTGTTCCCCTGGTTCGGCAGATGCTACGCTTTGCATTAGCTTAGCAATGATATTAACCTGTGCTTTGTCTAATCGACCGGACCGCACCCATGCCCCCCATTTAAACATCCATTCATCGACGAACTCTTCTTGCTGCTCTGTCAACGTTAACTCGGCAAACCGCTTCATTGCTCTAACTCCTTAATTTTCGCTTTGTAATGTTTGATGATCGCCTTGCAGTCTTCGATTGTGTATTTTTTCGGGTCATGGTCCTGCTTTTCCAAAAATTCCACCGCACTTTGTCCAATGCGCCGGACGAGATTTATCCGATATTCGATAATGTTCCCGCTTTTATGGTTATTACATACGCTGCATTGCTTGTGTACGTTTTGTTCGCAGAACCTTAATTCCGGACAAGCCCCAACGCTGCGATAATGCCCGGCATGGTATTGCCCTTGATGATAGCGGCCGCAACTAATACAAGGTTGGTCTTTATCCCGTAACCGGATAAATTTATTAAACACCGCCTGCGCGTCTCTGAGCCACTCTGCGCGGCTTTTCAGTTTCTCCTTGCGTTCCTTAAGCCGTTTCTTTTCCGCTTTGTTTTGCTCGGCCGCTGCCTGTTGCTTGGCATATTCCATAGCACATTGCACCGAGCAGACTTTCGCGAGAGAATTTGCCGGATAAAACAGGTTGCCGCAGTTTTTACATTTCTTTGTCTTACACTTCATCTTGCGCCCCAAAATCCGAATCTGTCGTTGAAATGAACACCATTGTTTACGCCCCACGCAGTCACATACTCAATAAGGCTCGCCATTCTACTTACACTCATTTTTGCTGAGCTTTCACGGATATTTACAAATTCCCCCTCCAACCCCGGCACAACATCCGCTTTTTGATTAGTGGCGATTGCATGACCGGAGATAAATAAGACTTTCCATTGCTCCATAGAGAGTTTCCGCCCCATAAATTCGGCTTGGTTCGCCACGTCTTGGCACATAGCGTGAAATTTCGCATTTTGCTCAAGATTACGTGTCATTGGTTGGATTTTAATAACCAAAGGCTTTTTGTCGTCTGTTGGCAAGTCTTGGATAAACGCTTGGCAATTCGACCGCACTTGTTCGTTGCGCAAGAAAAACGTTTGCTTATCGGTCATTGTAACCGCCTATTTTTTTAATAAAATCAAGACTTACTGAGCGTTGTACAAAGTCTTGCATTGTAGGGTCAAATACTACGACCATTGAGCCTTTGTTGTTTCCACCAACCTCATTGCCAGTCACTGGATTGATAAATTTGATTCGGCCCGAATTAAAATTTCCCTTGTGATCGGTAAACCCGATAATGTCGATCACCTCGTTAGCCTCTTTCCGGATAACCTCAAACCATTCTGTTGATTTATCCAACGGCAACAACATCACCACAAAATAACCAGCCTTGCGTAATTCTGCTGCACGCAACACAAAAGGCAGTGGGTTGTTGTAAGGCGGGTTAACGAAAATCCGTAGCGGGAAAGAGCAAACCTCAGCCACTTCACCAACCAATAAATCAAAAAGGTTGTCGGCTAAAAAATCAGGGGCAATAGATAAATTCTCGTCGTCATCCATACCTTGCTCACCAATATATCGATAACACAAGGCGTTTTTAGCATTTGCGCAGCCATCTAAATCAAACCAGCCAAATTTGTTTTTGAGCCAGTTAAAAACATACTTCGGCGTTTGCCATGTGTTCTTGTCAAAGTTTGTCATGCCGTTTATCCTTTTAATGCCGCCTTGCAGTTGGCAATGTGTTGTAATGTTTTTTCCTGTGGGAGATTCACGATTTTTTGTTCGATTGCCACCGGAATTTCTGGAAACTCGTAACCGCTTTTAACTTTTTCCACAGCGTCTTTTAGCGCTTTAGGGGCCGCATTTAACAAATCTTCTTCGCGCTTGTTCCAATACTTGTTGTAAATCGTTGACAGTAGCCAATATTCCGCTTTTGAGCGGTATTTAAATTTGTGCTCGTCATACTTGGCGTAACCACTAAAAGATTTTAGTCTGGCAATCAACTCGGACTCTGTCGGCAAACCTAACGAGTGATAGTCAATATCGTTGCACCACGCCACAAACTCACCCACGCTTGGCAAATAACCGTTTGCTTTGGCCCTTGCTGCCGCCATGCCGCGCTTGACTTGTTCAAAGGTTTTAATGCCGTTTTCGGCAAACCCTAAAATCCATTGTTGCTTTAGGATTTCCAACTGCTCCCTGCTAATCGTGAGCAAAATCGGACAGCTCGCAGTGAGATTTTCAAAAATCTTGTCAATCATGTGGCGCGCTTGGTCCGGTACGCGTCTTGCGCCGACTTGCTGTTGTGTTGTTAATTGACTCATCAAAATGCCCCCGCCATTTTTTCAGGACTAGACCAGTCGCTTGAGTTTTTCTCGGCAAAAGATTCTTTGCGTGCTCGCTGTTGCCCATCTTGCCAATCCCAACTAGCTCTAAACCCCTGCCAATTTCGCTCGATTGATATTGTGATTGCTTGCACCAACGGAATTCCCGCCTTGTTGGCCTCACGCCGAAATCCGTTTAGCACAGTTTCGGTGATAACGGATTTTTTTGCTTTGCGATGAGCAATAAAATCTTTAGCAAGCTGTCCGGTGATCCCGAATTGCTCTAAAATTTCAACCGCACTTTTTGAGGTTTTTCTCGCGCGCGCGTTACTAACCGTTAGGTTAGTATTTGTATTTTGTGTAGTGTTTTTAATATTGTTTTTTGTGTGTTCACTTTCTGAACTAGTGACTGGTTCACTTTCTGAACTAGTGATGTTCACTTTCTGAACTAGTTCACTTTCTGAACTAGTGCTATTTCTGAACAAGTTGATGGCGTAAACGGAAGTATTTCTCGCGCCGACTTTGCGGACTAAAAGACCGGCATCTACAAGATTTTTTAACGCGTTAATTACCGCAGTTTTACCCGCGCCCGTAAAAGTCACAAATTGGCTGAGTGAAATTGCGTCAAACTCTTTACTCCAGCCTTTAGTTTTGCGGATTACAAGCAAATAGCATTTAAGCTCAACGCCGCCAAGCTCCGCCATTAAGTCATCAACTAACGCATTCGGGACTTGGAAAGAATTTGGGATAAAACGATCGTTACTCATCACGCCTCCAACCAATACTGGGCAACACGTTTTCCACTTGGCACGGTAATCATTTTGCTGATGATGTTATGCCCACGTTTTTTAAGGTCATAGATACGGGCGCCAAGACGTAAGCAGTTAAAGCGCTTTTCCGCGTCTAAGTGCGTTAATCTTTCGCCGTTTTTGAGTGCTTTTAAAATCTGTGCTGATTGTGTTTGACTTGTCGTCTCGTTTTGATTAATATTTTCCATGTTAATTTTTTCCTAAATTGCCACGGTTGCCGCCGTGGTTTTTTATTTGCCCAAATATTTCTCGCGCAACCGGTCGTCAAAGCCTTTTGCCGCCAATAAAAGCAGTTCCAACTCTGATTTCTCAATTGCTACGTGAGAATTCACATCGAAAACATCAAACCCATTTGCCGCAATAAAATTAAACGTCTGATTAGCGTCTTCATTGCTGACAAAACGGCTCAACGTGGACGGCGAACATTCCATCTCGTCCGCAATCTCGCATTGTTTCTGTTTCCAGTATTTGTTCATAACCCGATCTGAAAGTGGTTTTGCGGATCGGGTGAGTTTATTGCGTGCCATTGCGCTTACCTGTTGGTAAATTAATTCCATAAATCAGGGCGCAATTCAGATTTCTTGACTTTACCTTGCGTCAATTCTTCAATCTTTGCGCAACGTTCCGCCGGAACTCTTTCACGCCACTTGGAAACTGCCCAAGGAGTAAGATTGAAATGACGAGCCATAGCCGAAATCCCACCCACGATTTTGTAAGCTTTTTCGATTGGTAGCATTTTAACCCCTCATATCTATTTAAAGTAGCATAATTCTACTACTAAAAATAGAATTGAATCAACTATTTTATTTATGTATCTTCTACCTATAGTAGAAATGGGAGTTTATATGACGACACTTGCGAGCAGACTTGCCGAACTTATGACGCAACAAAACAAGAGTATTCGTGACTTACAGGACGCTTTGGGCGTGACTTATGAAATGGCTAGGAGATATATATTAGGAACTGCCACGCCGAGAGATGCGAAGATAGAGGCAATGGCGGTATATTTCGGCGTCAGTCCTGCTTACTTAAAGTATGGGGCGAGTGAAGAAACCGAAAAACAAGGGCAATCAACAGAAAGCATAAAATCAAATGTGAGAGAGGTAGGTGCCTTTGACTTATGGGATCGCAACACGCCACTAAATAGCGATGAATACGCTGTTCCGTTTTATCAAGACATTCGCCTTGCTGCTGGAAACGGATTTGCTGATGACATAGCGGACTATAACAACTTCAAATTGCGTTTCTCCAAGGCAACACTACGTAAACAAGGCGTACAGTACGAAAATGCGGTATGTGTGATTGCTGATGGAAATTCAATGGAGCCGGTTATTCCGGATGGAACAACGGTGGGAATTGATTTGGGCAATAAGACAATCCGAGACGGCAAGATTTACGCTATCAATCACGGCGGCTTGTTGCGCATAAAACTACTCTACAACATGCCAAATGAACAAGTGAAAATACGTAGTTATAACAGCGAAGAACACCCAGACGAAACAGCCGACCTAAAAGATATATCGGTACTTGGGAAAGTTTTTTGGTATTCAGTTTTACTATAGAAACTAACACTGGATATTGTTGATCTATAATGACTAATCTAAGGAAGAAATATGGACAATTTAAAATTTGAATGTTTTTCAAATATTAATTTAGATGACCCATTTTTTGACAGTTTAAAATCTGATTATATGGAGTTCCCCGACTGGTTCAAAAGGAAAGCCGAGAAAAATGAATATGCTTATGTCCTTTACAATTATAATAGCATTGATGGTTTTTTGTACCTAAAACAAGAAAATGAAATTCTTGATATAGTTCCACCAATATATAATTGTAATATTTTAAAAGTTGGCACATTTAAATTTAATCCGCAAGGTACGCTCAGAGGACAGCGCTTTATAAAGAAAATTCTTGATATAGCAATCATTAATCACTTTGAACTTATTTATCTGACTATATTTGAAAAACACGATTATCTCATTAAATTATTTCAAAAATATGGTTTTTATTATGCCGGTACTAAACAGACTATGAATGGAACAGAGTATGTTTATATGCGAGATATGCGGCACGTTGTTGGCGATATTATTCTAGACTACCCTTACGTTGATCCCAATGCCAATAAATACCTTCTAGCCATTCATCCTGAGTATCACACTCGTCTATTCCCAGAATCTATTTTATTTAATGAATCACCAAATATAATTCAGGATGTTTCACATTCAAACAGTATACATAAGATCTACATATCCGGGGCTTATGGAGCATATAAATTAAAAAGAGGTGATATTCTTGTAATGTATAGAACTGGAGATGGACAAGGATCTGCGTATTATCGTTCAGTGGTATCATCCGTTTGTGTTGTTGAGGAAGTTCACCATATCTCAGAATTCCCAACAGAAGAATCTTATCTTCAATATTGCAGCCGATTTAGTGTATTTAACGCTAGTGAACTTTCTAAATTTTATAGAGAAAAACGATATCCATATATCATTAGGTTTACCTATAATTTAGCTTTGCCAAAACGAATTAATCGGAAACAATTACTTGACAATAGCGTGATAGGAGATCAAACTAGAATTGTATTAGAACAGATTTCTAATGAGCAATTTAGTAGTATTTTAAGGTTATCGCAAGCAAATGAAAGTTTTATTATCAATCAAGCCTGAATTTGTAGAAAAAATTATTTCTGGTGAAAAGAAATTTGAGTTTAGAAAATCTCTACCAAAACGCGAAGGCATAACAACAGTTGTTGTGTATTCCACAATGCCGGTAGGGAAAGTGGTTGGTGAATTTAAAGTGAAAGATACTCTATCTCACACCCCGGAATCTCTTTGGGAAAAAACAAAGGAGTTTTCCGGCATCACTAAAAATTTCTTTGATCAATATTTCTCCTCAAGAGCTTTAGCACACGCACTTGAAATTGATTCATTCAAGTTATACGATGAGCCGTTAGTAATTTCAGATGTGTTGCCATCTGGCACACCTCCACAGTCTTATTGCTACATTAACTAATCAACAAACCGCCCTTAGGCGGTTTTCTTTTGCCCGCGATTCCTACCGCACTTTATTTTGTTCACTGAACAAGTTCATTTGTTCATTTTTTCCTTTTCTTCTCAATTTTGTACTAAACGCCGACCGCACTTTTTAAAATCCGCACTAATCCACTCTCTTTTTTCTGTGATCTAGATCACAAATTCAGCAAATAGTCAAAAATAAATTCAATTAAAAATCAAATATTTACTACTTTTAATAGAAAATATTTCTACTTTTATGCAATTTCTAGTTGCAATTAAATCTACTTTAAGTAGAATTAGCCACATCAAAACGAGATACACAATCTCAACGCTCTTTAACAATACGATTAAAAACACATCGACCAATACTTAAGCGCAGTTAAAACGGCAGTGAGAATGACAAAGCTCACCGATTAATTAGCGATAAGTAGTTAGGAGTAAGTGACTTATGGTCTTGTTGTGATAACACGCCAATCCCGACGGATCGCAAATAGCGATGAACGGATGGAGAAAACTTACATTGCGGTGTGAATGCTTACGGAAATGCAAACAAAGCCAATGGGTGGGAATAGCTAAACGTAAGCAACCGAACCACTGTTTTTGGTCTGTTTTTAAAATGGTTAAAAAAGGAAAAGCGACAGACAGCAAACGTTAGCTAAAGGCGTGACATACCGGAGAGACGGTAAATTTCAAAGCGCATTCTACAAATAATCGAACGAACGCGCGCAGTGAGAGGAATGTTCTTGAGTGCGCTTTGAAATGGCAAACATAAAACAAACGAGGTTAAAAATGGAAGAAAAACAAGAAAACAGCCTATCTGAAAGAGATAAAGAACGAATCAAACAGGCTGTATTAGAAAGTGCGGCAAAGAACACGAATCTTAAGCCAAATGAAGTAGCTGCTCATTTATGTGAGGCATTTACTTTAATTCAGGCTTATACATATTCAAAATCCGAATAGTATCGGTGTTTTCATCAAGCGATTCAAGTTCAGTTGAAAGTGCTTTAATAAACTCACCAAGTGCTTTTGCGTGATATGTGGTAACGATATTCATTTGATCACTTTGGGTTTGTGTTGCGGTCGTTAATATATCGCGGGCAAACATCAATGCCAATGTATCTGCTTTTGGTTTATTCATAATTTCCTCCTGTTTAGATGTAGTCGCAAGATGGAATCTTACTCCTCGTTGTAGTCGCATACAAGAGGGCTTGAGCCTTGCAAGCATAAAGAAAGGCAGCTATCAAAAACCGTATTCTTTAAGCCGAGTGTGGTTCTTGATGGTTGTTATCTTCCATCAAATTGGTTCCTTAGGTTTGCCCTCCGTAAAAGGAGGGCTTTTTTTATAAAAAGGAAATGAAAATGAATACAAAACGTTCAAAAGACATATTTATCCGGCAAGAAAAACACAGTTTCACAGAATTTTTAAAAGTCACCGCCGGCTGGCTTGCAGTTGGTGCGCTGCTGTTTTTGGCTGTGATGATTTTAATCGCTTTCCGCCCTGCGTATGCCACCAACACAGACTGGCACGACGATGCCGTCAGCCGACAAATCCAAGCCGACGCTCGCGCCGAAGCACGCAAAATCTGGCGCGAAGAACACGGCGATTGGCAACCGAATCTCACCCCCGCGGCCGAAGCGGAATTAGTACGTTACACCGTACAAAAACAAACCGACATGGTGCGGGCAACGCAGGAACAATAAGTATGAAAGCTTACGCCGATTATTACAGCCAACTCGACGCAAAACATCAGCGCGAACTGGACAATCAAGCAGCTTATGGTTGCGCCTTAGATAGCGAAAAGTCCAACGTCGATGCCGATTTAAAAGCCCGCGGCGAAAAAAGCGATTATTTCAGCGAAATCACCGAAATACTCAGCATCAACAATAATTTCTGGCTTGCCATCGGCAGTGGCGCGAGTTATGACGACTTCCGCAGCGTGGCCATCGAAGAGATCGCTGCGCGTAACCTTGAAGCAAGAAAAAACGACTATTACCCAGATTAAGTGAGGTAAAAAAATGACGACCCAAGTTCAAACCCAACAAAAACAACCACCGGCATTAAAAGCCTTTTTCGACAAACCCAATATTCAAAACAAAATCAAAGAATTAGTCGGCAAAAATGCCGCTACTTTTGCGACTAGCGTGCTGCAAATCGCCAACAGTAATTCAATGCTTAAAACCGCCGACCCGATGAGTATTTTCAATGCCGCCTGTATGGCAGCTACACTCAATCTCCCGCTACAAAACGGCTTAGGTTTTGCTTATATCGTCCCATATCAAAACCGCAAAGAGAAAAAGACCGAGGCTCAATTTCAGATCGGCTATAAAGGGTTTATTCAGCTGGCCCAGCGTAGCGGCCAGTTTGAGCGACTTGTATCGCTACCGGTTTACAAAAAGCAGTTAGTCAAAAAGGACTTTATCAACGGGTTTATTTTTGACTGGGAGCAAGAGCCTGAGGATGATGAGAATCCAATCGGATATTACGCTTATTTTAAACTCATTAATGGATTTTCCGCTGAGCTATACATGAGCCATGATGATGTTGTTAAACACGCACAGCGCTACAGTCAGACGTTTAAAAAAGGATTTGGTGTATGGCATGACAACTTTGAGAGCATGGCATTAAAAACAGTTACTAAGCTCTTGTTATCCAAGCAAGCCCCGTTATCCGTGGAAATGCAACAGGCCGTATTATCCGATCAGGCGGTAATCAAAAACGAAGGCGAATTCACTTACAACGACAATATCATTGATGGTGAAATTGTTGTCGCCGTTGATGAAACTACCTTTGAACAATGCAAGCAAAGTGTTCAAAACGGCGAAACTACAGTGCAAGAGCTTTGTGATAGCGGTGCGTATGAGTTTAGTCAAGAGCAGTTTGCGGAGTTGGAAGAAGTTGAGAATAAAAGATCAGAATAAATAAATTGACAACCCGCCCGCCATCGGATTAAGATACCCCCACTTTCAAGCCGTCTCAAACGGCTTTTTTTGTATCTAAAATTTACAGGAGAACAAAATGACATCACTCACATACCAAGACTTATGTAAACAACAGCAACAATACAACGACATTCTAATTGGACGCAGAGCAACATTAAGAGAGCAAATCAGACAGCTTAGAGTAGCGCTGGCAATGGATTTAGGACTACTCGAAAGAACCTACAAAAAACAACTTAATGACCCAGCCCCGACAGAACCTTATGTGAAAATAACTGATTGTGAGGGCGTTCCAAGCGACGAGCACCAACTTAAAGCCGAATATGACTGTTTACACAATCCGAATATCACGTTTGGATTAACGTTAGCACTGGAAGAAGGCCCAACAACCTACCCTAAAAAACCGGTTCGACTTGTTATCACAGCTTATTATCTTTCAGAAAATTCCGTAAGATTCGTCTTTCCTAATATTGACGGCACGCCCTCTTTCGGGGTTCGTATTGATGACGATGAGCAAAGTAAATTTACTCAAGTTGTAGAAGCCTATAAACAGCTTGTGATGAAAACTTTTACAATCTAATTGACAAAAACCGCCATCAACAGATAAGATTTTTTTATCGGGGAGAGATAGGTGTAATACAATACTCGAAAGAGAAATAAGCCCAACAAAATCAATAACCGCTCGGGTGCGGTAACCGCTGATTGTGTAGTTGATCCCCGATATTGACAACCCCAAATTCTTATATTACTATTCGCTCCAAGGTCTCAAAACCTAAAACTCAAGGCGGATAGTTCACTAATCGCCACAAGGCGATTTTTTTATATCCGTAATCCTGACTATGTCGGGAGGGCGACTAATACAATACCGAAAGGAAATACGTCCAGCCCTACCTTGAGTGGGTTTTTGAGCCTCCCGACGCCATTCTCAAAAATGGCTTGTTTTAAACAAATACTCAAGGATTACAATATGTCAAATCTTACTATCTTCAAATTTGAAAACACTCCTGTTCAAACCATTGTAGAAAACAATGAGATCTTTTTTAGAGCAGCTCAGCTTGCAGAGTTATTGCAATATAAAAATCCACATAAAGCGATTAAAGATCACGTAGATCCTGACGACCTAACGAAACGTGAGGTCGTGAATACCATCAATAAACGTGCTCAAGTTCTCTTCGTGAATGAAAGCGGAATGTATTCATTAGTCTTGAGTTCAAAATTAGAGCAAGCTAAAAAAGTAAAACGCTGGGTCACTTCCGAAGTGTTACCGGCAATTAGAAAAACAGGAAAATATCAAGTGCAACCAAAACAAATCGCACTACCCGAACCTGAAAAGAAATTCACCTTTGAATTCACGGAGTACGAACTCCAACAGCTTATTTGGTTATGGTTTGCTTTCAAACGTGGTGTCGGCACTTTCCAACACATCGAAAAAGCCTTCAGAGTTTTAGGCTCGAATATGAGCGGGCAAATCTACGGACAGGCTTACGAATATTTAAGCGTGTTACGCTCAACAAACAAAATCTTAAATCGCATTACCAAAGAGTTTGAGATTGACCCAATGACAAACTGGCGAGCATTAGAACACTTGCGCAAATTTGACCCGAAAGCCGTCAGAATCGACTTCTAAAACAACCAAAAATCCACCGCACTTTTTTAAGCCTGCGGCGGATTGTTACACCTAAAATTTAACAAGGAAACTAAGATGTACCACTTTAAATCCCGCTGTTCCGGCATCGCCGATTTAATGCCGGTGCCGAAAAATAAAAGCGATGGAATTTCCGCCACGGCCAAAAGTGCGGTCAGAAAAATTGCCAAATTAGACTTGTTCGGCTATCAAGATTTTGAGGGCAACAAATACACCGAAAAAGGGAATTTGTTAGAAGAACAGGCGATCAAATTAAGCGCGCGCAAGCGTGGACTGCCTCTTAAAAAAAACAACGAGCGACGCGAAAACGACTGGGTGACGGGTGAATGTGATGTTTATGTTCCAACCCGTCGCTTAATTATCGATACAAAATGCTCATGGGACATTGGTACGCACCCGTTTTTTACCGACGAAGCCGAAGAAAAAGCAAAAAAGGCGGGTTATGACTATCAAATGCAGGGCTATATGTGGTTGTGGGAATGCGATGAAGCGCAAATTGATTTCGTGCTTTTCCCGACGCCGTTTGAGCTATTAAGCACTTACGACAATTCCGAACGTTACATTGACTTAGTCGAACAAATCCCGCAGGACAAGCGAATTACCACCGTCACAATTAAACGTGACAATGAAATTATCGAAAAAATCAAACAACGCGTCGAAGCGGCGCAAGACTATTATCAGCAACTCATACAGGAGATGAGCTAATGGCAGGAATTAACAAAGTCATTATTGTCGGCCGCCTTGGCAACGCCCCGGAAATGCGCACCATGCCGAACGGCGGAATCAGCAAGCTATCCTGTGGTAGTTAATAACTACGTAAATAATTTTATTGAGTGGGCCAAAAGCCAATTTAATGCACCGCAAGATTACAACTCACCTAGGCCGCTGGTTGATGTGTTGCCGGTGGTGGATTACAAACCTTATAAAGGAGACATAAAATGTTCGTTGAAGTCCCAACAGTCAAAAAAGTAAATATTAAATACATAGCAATTAAAGTACCGGTCAGATACGGTGAAGAAGACATGCCGTTTGATTTTCCAATGCGCGAAGGCGATGAATGGATTGCGAAAATAGACCTTGATACCAACAAGATAGTAAACTGGCCACAGGGCAAATCAGGAAGTTTTTCATTAAAAGTAGTTGACGAAGGCATTTACGCATTACTGGATGAAGACGGCGCGTATGTTGCGCAAATTTCTTACGACTACGTCCCAAATCGAGTTATTCCGGGCGAATACGGCGATTATATCGATATGAAAATCGACGAAACCGGCAAAGTAACGAATATGCCATATCCAATTAGTTTTGATGATTTCTTTAAAAAGAATGAAGATGATTAATAAAGACGCTCACTTGGAGCGTCTTTTATTTTGAGGTAATTATGACTTACAAGCCAATTTTAGATGCGTGCTGCGGCAGTCGGATGTTTCACTTTGACAAACAAAATCCACACGTTTTATTTGCCGACAACCGAGCTTTCGAAAGCACCTTGTGTGACGGGCGGCAGCTAAAAATTGCACCGGATGTTATCCACGATTTCACGGATATGCCCTACCCGGATAAATCTTTTAAATGTGTAATTTTTGACCCGCCCCACTTAATCAAAGGCGGTGACAAATCTTGGTTAGTCAAAAAATACGGACGGCTTGACGAGGATTGGCGAACGCAGCTTAAAAAAGGTTTTGATGAGTGTATGAGGGTGCTTGATGACGGCGGATCGCTTATTTTTAAGTGGGCGGAAACGCAAATCACGGTAAAAGAGATTTTATCCGCAATTGGAGCAACACCGATTATCGGACATAAATCCGGTAGGCTAAATAATACGCATTGGATGTTGTTTGTTAAAGGCGTTAACTATATCGGAGATGATACAAGATGAGTAAATACTTTAGTTATGACGCGATCGATGTGAATTTATATGTCCATGACACCGCAGAGGAGGCTAAACAATCCGCGTTAGATATTGCCGAGGATGGATATAACTTAAGTTCAGGTTGGTGTGACGGACTTTCAAAAGGCTCGCAGGATTTAATTAAAAGTATTTGTTATGGCGTAATCCTTGGCTGGATTGATTTACCTGTTCGCCAGCCCTCTGTTGAGCAAGATAGAGCGGATGCAGTGGCGAAGTTTAAGTATATGGTGCAACCTCCGGTTATTGTTGAGCATGAGCAAAATAACGGCTGGATTAAGTGCAGTGATAGATTGCCTCCAGTCAACGAGGACGGCGAGAGTTGCTCTGTTTTACTTTATGGTATAGATATACTTAGCGACTTTGGATCTCATCAGTTTATTGGGTACTTGATGGATGGTAAGTTTTATTGCGATGACGGACATAGTCCACATCAATGCTATTACGTCTCTCACTGGCAACCACTCCCTCCACCACCAACAGAATAACCAACGACCGCAAAAGTGCGGTCTTTGAAAACGCTTTAGATGATTAATTCAAGCCGCCCTTTTGGGCGGTTTTTTATTGGAGGAAAATATGGAAAATATTATTATCATTCCGGCGAAAACAATGCCAATCACAAAATACTGTGAAGTGTTTGGGCTAAATCTAGCGCAAATAAATAGGCGATTAGAGCGTGGTATATGGCAAAAAGATGTTCATGTACTACAAGTAGAAGGTTGTAAAGAGCGATTTATTGACTTGGAAGAGGTGGATAAATGGGCGAGAAAAAACAAAATCCACGTGGTGTAACAATTCGCAAGCACAAGGCAAGCGAAACGATTAATATCACTTTCACATTTAAAGGGGTGCGCTGTCGTGAGCCACTCTCTTTACCCATTACTCAATCAAATATCAATTATGCAGCAAGATTATTAGGCGAAATTCGAAATAAAATTGAGCGCAATACATTCAATTATGCTGACTACTTCTCTACTTCCTCCCGTCTTAAAATTTTTGGAAAACTTATTGATGGCGTTACAGTAAAGCATTATCTTGATGAGTATATCGAAACGGCAAAAGTGCGTAAGCTCTCACCGTCCACTATTGTTGGTTATCAAAGGATAGTCAATGAGCTTTCCAGTTTTCACAAGGTTGCCGTAAGTAGTTTAACGCCTGCAATGGTTAAAAACTGGATAAAACAGCAACACACAACAACCAAGACGATCAGAAATAAATTATCTGTCTTGCGTAGTGCAATTGACGAGGCTGTAACAGATGGTGTAATACAGATAAATCCTGTATCTCAAATTTCAGTCGATCGTTATAAATCCACCACCTCGCAGCAAAGTGATGAATACGAAGTCGATCCGTTTACGCCCGAAGAAATTGGATTGATTCTTGATAATTGCCGTTTTCAACAATGGCGTAACCTATTTTGTTTTGCATTAAGAACCGGCTTACGTAGTTCAGAATTGTGTGCTCTGCGTTGGATTGATATTGATTTTACTGAACAGACTGCTCACATCCAAAAAGCAAAAGTTGTAGGCGTAGTGAAAGGCACAAAAACGAAATCTGGGAATCGTATTATCGATCTTGATGAAGTTGCATTGAGCGCATTAAGAGACCAACAAGATTTCACACGAGATTGTGATTTTATTTTCTGCGATCCAAAAACTAAGCAACCTTGGGCATCGTCGGATGCAATCCGAAAAAAGGCATGGGTTCCAACTTTAGCGCAAGCTGGAGTACGCTATAGAAACCCTTACCAAACACGTCACACTTTTGCTACAATGCATATTTCACAAGGTGCAAACCTGTTTTGGCTATCAAAACAAATGGGACATAAAGGCCCCGAAATGCTTTTCCGTCATTACGGACGTTTCTTGAAAGAGTACGAAGGGAAAACAAGTAAATAATTTCCGAAAGGTACGTATTTGATCCGCGCAATAATTGAAAATGAAAATATTCTTTAACATTCAATTAGTTAAGTGTTATTAATGCGCGGGTTCAACTCCCGCCAGCTCCACCAAATCACCATCCAAAGCAAACTTATCAAATTCTAAAAAGCCTTGAAAATAACAATTTCAAGGCTTTTTTATTCTAGGCAAACAAACGTGCTTTGTAATCAGTCAACATTCGCAATGTGCTTGCGAATTGCCAAATAAATGAGTAAACCTAACAATCCGCACACCAAAATTACGCTTGCTGTGGCGTAAAAAATATCGCCAATGCCGACTAA
Organism: Rodentibacter sp.; assembly: GCF_057314195.1. Lineage (NCBI taxonomy): Bacteria > Pseudomonadati > Pseudomonadota > Gammaproteobacteria > Pasteurellales > Pasteurellaceae > Rodentibacter > Rodentibacter sp. Next base: position 68,222 of record NZ_DBHLAM010000022.1, read on the forward strand.
TGGCGAGACTATACCGCCTAAAAAGAATGGGGCGAATCCTAACAAGGCGGAGGCGCTGCCGGCATATTGACGTTCGCTTTCCATTGCTAGGGACGAAATGGCCGGAAACGTTAAGCCCATTAATAGCAACATCACAAAGAAACCAATTTCCACCCAAAACCAATGCGGCTGAATCATTAATACCGCAATGGTATAAATTGCGGCGACGAAAAAGCCCGCCACACCGGCCTTCAATGCGGTGCTATTTGGCCACTTCGCGCCGACATTGGTGCCGATAACTAACGCCGCGCCATTCGCGCCAAAACATAAACCAAAAGCAAAGGCGCTCAAGCCGTAAAAACTTTGTAAAATAAACGGCGATGCCGCGATGTAGGCGAACATTGCACCAAGCAAGAAACTTTCAATGCCTACGTAGCTCATAAATAATCGATTTTTGACAATTTTGGCAAAAGCAGAAAAAGTGAAAAACAGCGAACCTTGCAAGCGATTTTCCGAGCTCAGACTTTCTTTTAAACGAAAACAAAAAGCCAACACCGCGACACCAATCAATGCCAAGAAGGCAAACACGCCTTTCCAGCTGATGTATTCCAATAAAAGGCTGCCGAGAATCGGCGAAACAATTGGCGCCATGCCATTGATGGTCATCAACAAGCCGAAGAAACGTGTCATTTCGCGGCCGCGGTACAAATCCGTCGCTATCGCACGGGAAATCACCACGCCGCCCGCCGAAGATAAACCTTGTATGAGGCGTAGTGCGATCATCGTTTCGATATTCGGCGCAAACACAATAAAAATCGTGCTAACAATATAAATCAGCAAGGAAATAACCAGTGGCTTTTTACGACCAAATTTGTCGCTAATCGGGCCAAGCAGCAATTGTCCCAGCGCCAATCCGATCATCGCGGAGGTTAAGGTCAATTGGGTCATGGATGCGGTGCTGTTAAAGAAGGTCGCCAATTGTGGCAATGACGGTAGATATAAATCCACCACGAAAGGTCCGAAGGCGGAAAGTACGCCGAGTAAAATCACTAAAAAGGCTTTGGAATTTGCGCTTGTCATAAAGAAATCCGAATAAAATAAAAATAAGGCGCCGATTATACTTCGTCGAGTCTTGCTTTCAACTCGTTTCATGTCTTATTTTTGTAAAATAAGAAAAAGCTTATTTCATTGTTTTATCTCGCTTTCTCTATTTATTTTGCTAAGACCCGCTGCGTTTTTAATAAAGCAAAAAGAAATTTTTTATAAAAAGATCGCTTTTTAGTACGTGCTTTTATGCCTATAAGCCGCATTTTATTACTGTTTTACTGATACCTTTTTTTCAAGGCATTTTTATCTTGTTCACGCAAGCGTTCCAGCTTTTCTTTAATTTGAATTTCCATCCCGCGATTGGTCGGAAAATAATATTGCGTGTCTTTCATTTCTTGCGGAAAATAATTTTCCCCTGCCGCATAAGCATTCGGCTCATCGTGCGCATAACGATATTCCGCGCCATAGCCAAGCTGTTTCATTAGATTAGTCGGTGCATTGCGTAAATGCGGCGGTACGTCATAATCCGGTAACGCTTTGGCCTGTTGTTTTGCGGCGTTGAATGCGGTGTAAACGGCATTGCTCTTCGGCGCGACGGCGAGATATATAATCGCTTGTGCAATAGCACGTTCGCCTTCATAAGGGCCCACGCGGGTGAAACAATCCCAAGCGGCAAGCGCTACTTGCATGGCACGCGGATCCGCATTGCCAACGTCTTCCGATGCGATCGCCAGCAAACGTCTTGCCACATAAAGCGGATCGCCACCGGCAGTTAAAATACGCGCATACCAATACAACGCCGCATCAGGCGCCGAGCCGCGCACGGATTTATGTAAAGCGGAAATCAAATCATAAAAACGATCGCCCTGTTTATCAAAGCGTGCTTGACGTTCGCCCAGCACTTCTTTTAATAAAGTGTGGTCGATTTTTTTACCGTTTTCGGTTTCATCCGCCATATCAGCCATCAATTCAAGGGAATTAAGCGCAAGGCGGGCATCGCCATTCACATATTCGGCAAGCAGATGCAAAATATTGTCTTCTAAAACCAACCGCGCGTTGCCCAGCCCGCGTTCCGAATCTTGCACGGCCCGTTGCAATACTTGTTCGATTTCTTGCACGGTTAAGGATTTCAACACATAAACCCGCACCCGTGAGAGCAATGCATTATTCAGTTCAAAAGACGGATTTTCTGTAGTCGCGCCGATAAAAATAACAGTACCGTCTTCAATATGCGGCAAAAAAGCATCTTGCTGACTTTTGTTGAAACGATGTACTTCATCCACAAACAAAACGGTTTTACGATCGGCAAGGCGGTTTTGTTTAGCGCGATCAATGGCGTCGCGAATTTCTTTAATGCCGCCGGTAACAGCAGAAATACGTTCCACATCGGCATTAATTCGGTTAGCAATAATTTCCGCCAAGGTGGTTTTACCAGTACCCGGCGGCCCCCAGAAAATCATTGAATGCACATGACCGGCTTGAATGGCTTTGCGTAGCGGTTTACCTTCACCGATTAAATGCGATTGACCAAAATATTGCTCGAGATTAGTCGGACGCATTCTCGCCGCCAATGGCTGAAAGCTATTCTCAGCAAAATCGAAATCAAAATTAGGCATCATTATTTCCTATGAATTGGGAAAAAATTGAGGGCGTACTTAAAATACGCCCTTTATTCTTTGAGTTATTTTTTGCGTTGGTCATCCAACTCGACACCTTTCGGTGGCGTGAATTGAAACAAGTTATCCGATAAAGTTTGATTGGTAATATTGCGTAACACGTAAAGGTTAGTTTGACCGTCTTTTTCCGTTGTGCTGAAATTTTTCAATACACCGCCGCTATCCACACGAATATCAAACTGTCTGATATTGCTCTTGGCCGATTTCGGTTTTAACACAAAGGTATCCGCTTGTTGCGTTACGGAATATTGATTCCAATGACTATTATCGTTGCTAGTAAGCAATACAAACGGCGTGTCGTTTACCGCATCTTTTACCCATTGCGCAGTCACTTGTTGCACGAAAGGATCGTAATACCAAAGGGTTTTACCATCGGCAATAATTTGAGTTTCCTGCGGCGATTGGGTATCCATACGGAATAAATTCGGACGTTTAATTTGAATTTTGCCACTACCTTGTTGTACGTTTTTACCGCCGGCGGAAGTTACGGTTTGGGTAAAATCGGCACTTAATACATGCACTTGATTTAAACGCGACTGTAATTCCCCCGCTGCATCAGCAAATACCACCGCACTGAAGCCCATTAATCCCGCGCCGATAGCGTGAATTGCAGTGAGTCTTAACAGCGTTTTTTTCATTTTACTTTCCTTTTTAAGTCGAATTGAAATTAATAATCGGGACGGTGCGCCAAAATTTCTCGTTTACCGTTTTGCATGGCGCTCACAATACCTTGCTCTTCCATTTGATCCATAATACGAGCGGCACGATTAAAACCGACGCTAAATTTACGTTGAATAGAGGAAACCGACGTAGTACCCGTGTTTAATACAAATTCCATCACTTCATCAAACAGCGGATCCAACTCACCGCCGATAGCGGCCGTTTTTTCAGTATTTTCCTCATCATCAGTGCCATCTAAAATGCCGTCGATATAATCCGGTTTACCGCGTGCACGCCAATCATCAGCAATACGCACCACTTCATCATCGCTCATAAAGGCACCGTGGACACGCACGAGATCTGATGAACCTTGGCCCGAGTACAACATATCACCACGACCAAGTAGAGCTTCCGCACCACCTTGATCCAAAATAGTACGCGAGTCGATTTTACTTGCTACGGTAAAGGCGATCCTGCTTGGCACATTGGCTTTAATTAAACCGGTGATCACATCCACGGACGGACGCTGGGTGGCCAAGATCAAATGAATACCGATAGCGCGGGCTTTTTGCGCAAGGCGTGCAATCAACTCTTCAATTTGTTTTCCTGCCACCATCATCAAATCGGCAAACTCATCAACGATTACCACAATATAACTGAGTTTTTTCAATGCCGGCGGCATTTGATCGATAGTATCACCAGGTTTCCAAATCGGATTTGGAATTGGCATCCCCATGGCTTCATATTCGTCGATTTTTTCGTTAAAGCCCTCGATATTACGCACGCGCAAAGCAGAAAGTAATCGATAGCGACGCTCCATCTCATCCACACACCAACGAAGCGCATTTGCCGCTTTCTTCATATCAGTAACCACCGGCGTAAGCAAGTGCGGAATATCGTTATACACGGAAAGTTCCACCACTTTAGGGTCAATCATAATGAATTTCACGTCTTCCGGTTGCACGCGGAACAACAAGCTCAAAATCATCGTATTTACGCCCACGGATTTACCGGAGCCAGTCGCCCCTGCCACCAATAAGTGTGGCATTTTGGCCAAATCGACCACCACCGGTTTACCGCTAATATCTTTTCCTAATGCCATTGGCAATAAAGCCTTGGCGTTGTGAAATTCCGCGCTATCCAATACATCGCGTAACGGCACGATTTGACGATGCGCGTTCGGCGTTTCAATACCGATATAAGGTTTACCCGGAATCACTTCAGCCACACGAATCGAACGAAACATCAATGCGCGCGCTAAATCCGTATCAATACCGGTCACTTTCGATGCCTTCACACCCGGTTGTAATTCCAGTTCATAACGCGTGACAACCGGACCGACAAGTACATCTTGCACCGTTGCTTTTATATTAAAATTACGCAATTGCTGTTCGATGCGGCGCGACGTGTCCATAATTTCTTCACGCGTAATATCTTGCGATTGGGCAGGGCGACGTTCCAAAAGATCCAAACTTGGCAATGGCGTACTTGGTTTTTCGCGTTTGGCGGTCGGTTGTTGGAACGCTGGATGTACTAACGAATCGCCGTAGGATTTATAGTTAGGCGTGCTGTCTGCCTCCAATGCGGTGCTCTCGGGCACTTGCGGTTCCGATAAAACCACCTTTAACGCTTCTTCCGCATTTAACGCTTTCGCCCGTTGTTCCATCTCCGTTAAACGTTGTCGCTCCTGGGCGGCAAATTGGCGAGCCAGTTCATCATCTGCGCTCTCTTCTTCCGATGCGGCCATTCTGCTTTCCAATGCGGTGCTATTTTGTGATGTCGCCGATGCCAAAGAAACCCTCGGCATTGCAGGTTCTTGCAAAGAATCCAGTAGATTTGTTTTTTCTTCGACTTGAATCGGCGAATAAATATTTTCTTGACTCGAAGCAAAATTTTGCCGGGCCGATAACGCCCCCCCCTCGGAAATACTGACTTTAGGCAATTCGTCCAAGTTTTCCCGTTTAAAATCCGCAAAATTTTCATCAAAATCAGGCAAGTTCTTCAAAGCATTTGGTGAAATATCTCTTTCATTCGACAATCCGCTGATATTGATCTCTTTTTCCGAAGACAACGGCTCGATCACATTTCCATTTTCCTTTGCGAGAATTTCATCTTCTTGAAGAGAGACCGCCTCCGCTTCATCTTTATTCACGACAAGCGTTTCCGGCTTATGAATTACGATTTGTTCCAATTCATCCGCAGATTCTTTGCCTTGCTCGCCGACACTTTCACCTTCATCATTTTTCATCGTGAGCCAACGATAGAAACGCACGATAAGGCGAATTAGAAAAGTGCCGGAACAAAAAATAAAACCGATTACCGAGAACGCTAATCCGGCGAGAATACAGCCTAATTTGCCTAAAGTCGGATAAAAAGAAACCACTAGGCTTCCACCCAATACGCCGCCAGATAAATAGTAATTCGTATTGGAAAGCAGTAATGTTGCCATCGTCGTTAAGCCGACGAGTAGCATAATGAAACCGAAACTACGCAAAAGAATTTTGGTTACGGATAAAGCGCGAACCGCTTTGGTTTTCAGTAAGAAGATCGGTACAAAGAAAAATAAAAATGGAAATACGTTGCCCACATAACCGAAAAATACCAAAAAAGCGTCCATTAACCAGGCGCCGAACGCACCGGCTTTATTGACGACTTCCGTTTGATAACTGGCGGTAGACCAAGAATTATCTAAAGGCGTATAACTTGACCAGGCAACAATCAAATAGAGCCCGAAAAGTGCAGTTAAAGCAAAAATAAATTCACCGAGATACTGCTTCGGCGTAAAACGTTCTGTAATTTGTTTAATCATCTTTATTTTAAAACGAGGTAATTGGTTTGTTTCACCTCTTCCATCACCACATAAGTTCGCGTATCGTTCACCCCCGGCAAACGTAACAAGGTCGTGCCGAGTAACTTGCGGTATGCTGCCATATCCGCTACGCGGGTTTTTAGTAAATAATCAAAATCGCCCGAAACCAAATGACATTCTTGAATTTCATCTAATGCTTGAATCGCCGCATTAAATTCTTCAAATACATCAGGTTTACCACGCACTAAAGTAATTTCTACGATAACCAATAAAGGCGCATCCAGTAACTCGGGATTCAATAACGCCCGGTAACCGGTAATTACGCCTTGCTTTTCCAAGCGTTTTACGCGTTCTAAACAAGGTGTCGGCGAAAGCCCAACCTTTTTAGAAAGATCAATATTTGAGATTTTGCCATTGCGTTGCAATTCATTGAGAATTTTAATGTCAATCGCATCCAATGCTTTGCTTAACTTTTTTTCCATTTCTATTCGTTAATCTATTTGCGGTGCGCGCTATTTTAGCGAATTTTGCCGGAAGTTTCAGTATGCCAATATATTTCTAAAGATTATCCAGCACAGCAAGTGCATCCGACAATTTTTTCACTGTGAATACTTGCATATTTTCCAACGCATTTTTCGGTTTATTACCGAATGGAACAATGGCTCGTTTAAAGCCGTGTTTTGCCGCCTCACTGATACGTTCTTGTCCGCTTGGTACCGGACGAATCTCGCCGGCAAGCCCTACCTCACCAAAAATCACTAAATCTTGCGGTAACGGCTGGTTGCGGAAACTGGAAATTAACGCTAATAATAAGGCGAGATCGGCGCCGGTTTCACTTACTTTCACACCGCCCACCACATTCACAAAGACATCTTGATCCGCCATTTGCAAACCGCCGTGGCGATGCAATACAGCAAGTAATAACGCTAAGCGATTTTGTTCCAAACCCACTGCAACACGGCGCGGATTAGCCAACATGGAATGATCCGCCAATGCTTGAATTTCCACCAACAGCGGACGTGTTCCTTCCCACAACACCATCACAGAGCTACCGGATGTCATTTCATCGCCGCGACTTAAAAAAATCGCCGACGGATTTTTCACTTCGCGCAAGCCCTGTTCCGTCATACCGAATACGCCCAATTCGTTTACCGCACCGAAACGGTTTTTGTGGCTGCGCAAGGTACGATAACGCGAGTCTGCCTCACCTTCTAAAAGCAACGAACAATCAATAACGTGTTCTAATACTTTCGGGCCGGCAAGAGTACCGTCTTTCGTGACATGACCGACCATAATAATTGCCGCTTGGCGCGTTTTCGCGTAGCGCGTTAAAAATGACGCGCATTCGCGCACTTGTGCTACGCTGCCCGGCGAAGACTGAATATCCGCCAAATGCATCACTTGAATGGAATCGATAACGATAATTTGCGGTTTAAGTTGATCAGCAAGGTTACAAATTTGCTCGACGGAGGTTTCCGACAGTATATTTAACTTATCGTTCGGTAGTCCTAAGCGATTGGCACGCATCGCCACTTGTTGTAAAGATTCCTCGCCGGTTACATAAAGTGCCGTCATATTTTTTGCCAAACCGCACATTACTTGCAGTAACAGCGTACTTTTACCCGCACCGGGATGACCACCAATCAAAATCGCACTGCCCGGCACGATACCGCCTCCCAGTACGCGATCTAGCTCATTAAATCCGCTGCTAAATCGGGGCGTTTGCTGCAAACTGATCTCAGAAAGAGTTTGAATTTTCGCTTGAGTTTCACCGGCGTAACCGTTGAAACGGTCATTTTTCGGTTTGGACGCGGAAATTAAACGCACTTCGCTGATAGTATTCCAAGCCTTACAAGCAGAACACTGCCCTTGCCAGCGGGAAAATTCCGCACCGCAATCATTACATACATAAGCCGTCTTCGGGGCTTTTGCCATTTTTTATTCCTTTATTTATTCTTTGTTTCCGATTGTTTAATAAAAAATAAAAGCTATACCGCCAATCGCATCAGTCGAATCATTCGATCAAAATAGGTTCGACTTTGCAGAAGCATCGTTAATTTTTCGAGTGTTTTAACGTTGTCCTTGCATTCGCTGTGAAAACGAATCAGGCTCTGAATCTCACTTAGAAAATATTGATTGCTTTTCAGAATATCGGTCCAATCGGTGACGTCTTTGGACTTGGCCATCGCTTCAATTATTCTTGGGTTTTCATCGTAATAATGATAAAGATTGAAAAACGCACCCACGCGTTCGACGGTTTTCATAAAATCTTGACTGAAAAACGCAATCGGAACAGCCAGCGTTTCCTCTACCAAAGTTTGCTCCATGGTGAGCACCGCATTGAACCTCGAATCCGACACCGCATTGAAACCCGCATCGGACATCGGATCGAGCACCGCATTGGAGGGTGTAGGGAAAGTCATCGCATTTGCTTCGCGTTGTGCTTGTAAAAAATCACGCCATTTATTGAGCCAATCCGTGACGGAAAAAGGTAGAGCTAATCGATAACCGCGCTTGGCTTTGCTGGCGCTGCTGAAATAAATATTTTGCGTAAAAGGCAAGGTTTCGACAAAATCGAAAAGATCTTTGACCTGGCCTTTTTTCAATTCAAATTCGATTTCGCAAATCGGCTCTTCACGTTCGCCTGCTATGATTTTGCCTTGGTCAAAGGCCACTTCGATATGCGAATGACGGAACGGAATCAACCAAAAAGTGCGCTTAAAATCCGTCGAAAAAACGATTTGCAACGGCTCATTCGGTAATTGTTCAAAAGGATATAATGTACGTAATTGTTCGTTAGTCGGAGTTTCTTTAGCGATAAGCGATAAGTTATATTCCGGACGATTATGCAATCCGCCCGCGACTGTTCCATCGGTTTTTAAGGTCAACGTAAATGTTTGCTCTTCTTGGCGAATGCGCAAGCCCATTTTTTGTTTGGCAAGAAAATGATCGGAATAATCGTAATAAGTGTTACCGAGAAAAATGCTTCCGTGTTCTAGCGGAGTGAATTGTTGTAGGTGTCGTTCTAAAAGAGAGAATGAGGCTGAAGATACCGCAAGTTTAAGTTCGATTTCATTATTCATAATAGTGAATCCCACTGAATTTAACTGTTTAAATATACAAGTAAGTGTAAATAAATCAAGATCTTTTTCGTGTAATTTGCGCTGAAATCAAGTAATATGCGCACGAATTTTTTTACCCCTTTTATGGAGTCAATCACTTATGGCAATGAATAATATTCTCGGATTATTTGCCCATTCGCCTTTAAAACCTTTGCAAAAACATTCCGATAAAGTGACCGAATGTTGCGATCTTTTAATTCCTTTTTTCGAAAAAACCTTCTTAAAGGATTGGGAAAATGCGGAAAATACCCGCTTGGAAATTTCCCAGCGCGAACGTGAAGCGGATACTCTGAAACGTGAAATTCGTTTGAAATTGCCTCGGGGTTTGTTCTTACCTATCGATCGTACCGATTTATTAGAATTGGTGACACAACAAGATAAGCTCGCCAATTATGCAAAAGACATTGCCGGACGTATGATCGGGCGCCAATTCGGCATTCCTGAAGAAATGCAGGAAGAATTTTTGCACTATGTGAAACGTAGCTTGGATTCCATTCATCAAGCGCATTTGGTGATTGAGGAAATGGACAAATTGCTGGAAACCGGTTTTAAGGGAAGAGAGTTAAATTTAGTCAACAATATGATTCAAGAACTCGATAGCATTGAAGACGATACTGATCAAATGCAAATTAAATTACGCAAAATGCTTTATACCATCGAAAGTCGCTACAATCCGATTGATGTCATGTTTTTATATAAAATTATCGAATGGGTCGGTGTGCTTGCCGACCAAGCTCAACGCGTCGGCTCACGCATCGAATTAATGCTGGCGCGTTCATAATAAAAATATCAACATAGGAAATTCACTATGGAAGTTATTCATCAATATGGAACATGGCTGGTATTGATTACCGCCGTTTTCGGTTTTTTTATGGCGTTCGGAATAGGCGCCAACGATGTTTCAAACTCAATGGGGACCTCGGTCGGTTCCGGCACGATTACAGCAAAACAAGCAATTATTATCGCATTAATTTTTGAATCTGCCGGTGCATATCTTGCCGGCGGCGAGGTAACGGAAACCATTAAAAGCGGCGTGATCGATCCGATGCAATTTACAGATACGCCGGATATTTTAGCGCTCGGTATGCTTTCTGCACTGTTCGCTTCCGGTGCTTGGTTATTTATCGCCACAAAAATGGGCTGGCCGGTTTCCGGTACGCACACTATTATCGGCGCAATTATTGGTTTTGCCTGCATTACACTCGGACCGGGTTCCGTCGATTGGTCGAATATCGGCAGTATCGTCGGTAGCTGGTTTATCACACCGGTGATTGCCGGTCTTCTCGCTTACGCAATTTTTGCCAGCACGCAAAAGCTCATTTTTGATACGGATCAACCACTTAAAAATGCGCAAAAATTCGGTCCTTATTACATGGGAATCACTGTGTTAGTTCTTTGTATCGTAACCATGACAAAAGGCTTAAAACACGTAGGATTAAACCTGTCTGACAGCGAAACGCTGATAATTTCCCTGCTAATCAGTGTTATCGGCATGCTCTTCTGCCATTTTTATTTTAAAAGTCGAGCTTTCACACAAGCGGTAAATAAAGGGTCCTTCGGTGCGGTAGAAAAAATCTTCAGCATTTTAATGTTATTAACCGCCTGCGCAATGGCATTTGCGCACGGTTCCAATGATGTGGCAAACGCCATCGGCCCCCTTTCTGCGGTGGTTTCTATCGTAAATGAAGGCGGTAAAATCATTTCCGGTGGCGCGCTTGCTTGGTGGATCTTACCGCTAGGCGCATTAGGTATCGCGGTCGGTTTAATCACCATGGGACAAAAAGTAATGGCGACCGTGGGTTCCGGCATTACCGATTTAACCCCGAGCCGTGGCTTCGCTGCACAATTTGCCACCGCGATGACGGTGGTGGTCGCCTCTGGTACCGGATTACCGATTTCCACCACGCAAACGCTGGTAGGCGCAATTTTAGGTATCGGTTTTGCACGCGGTATCGCGGCGTTAAATCTTACGGTTATTCGTAATATCATCAGTTCATGGGTGGTTACATTGCCTGCCGGCGCATTCTTTGCGACCGTCATTTTCTATACGTTACGGGCAGTCTTTCACCAATAAAATAAAAAAAGTGCGGTTAATCCGCACTTTTTTCATCCGATAAATATCCTATTAGAGGATGAATTTTTCAGCATTTTATGTAAGGGAGAATCATGTCAAAACTGAAGCTTTTATTGTCTGGTCTGCTATTCAATGCGGTGCTAAATTCCGCATACGCCGAAACGCAATATGTCACGGAAAATCTTAACACTTATCTTCGTCGCGGTGCGGGCGAGCAATTCAAAATTGCCGGTATGATTCAATCCGGTGAACAAGTCAATGTGTTGGAGCAACAAGGCAAATACAGCCTGATTCGCGACGGCAAAAACCGTGAAGCTTGGATCCTAACTGCTGAATTAAGTAAAACGCCAAGCAGCAAATTAGAAAACCCGCAGTTAAAGGCGCAAATTCAAGAATTGACCTTAAAACTCAATCACTTAGACAGCGATTGGCAACAACGTACCGTAGAAATGCAACGCCGCACCAAACAATCTGAGCAACAAAGCAACGAGTTGTTGGAACAAAATGCTCAGCTAAAACGCGAGCTTGAAATCACCAAAAATAAAAATCGTGATTTAGAAGCCGTGCTAGATGCGGGTAAACGCGAAATCGCCGTTCAATGGTTTATTTATGGCGGTTGCGTATTGGGCTTCGGCTTGTTACTTGGCTTAATTATTCCGCATATTCTACCGAGACGTAAACGTCGTGATGATTGGGCATAATCATGCATCATATTGAGTATTAATTTGACACTTGTTTTTTAAGGAAAAACGATGGAAATCTATTTAGTAGGCGGTGCGGTGCGCGATCAGTTATTAGGCTTACCAATTAAAGATCGTGACTGGGTCGTCGTCGGCGCTACGCCTGAAATGCTACTGTCGCAAGGCTACCAACAAGTCGGCAAAGATTTCCCTGTTTTCTTAAATCCTAAAACTAAAGAAGAATATGCGCTTGCACGAACCGAGCGCAAATCCGGCTGCGGTTATACCGGTTTTATTTGTGATTTTTCAGCGGAAATTACGCTGCAACAAGATCTGATTCGCCGCGATCTCACCATCAATGCGATGGCGTTAGACATGCAAGGCCGACTGCACGATCCCTATCATGGTAAGACTGACTTAGCGCACCGCATTCTACGCCATGTCTCCCCCGCATTTGCCGAAGATCCGCTACGCGTGTTGCGCGTCGCCCGTTTTGCCGCACGTTTTCATCACTTAGGTTTCACCATTGCGCCGGAAACCTTAACGCTGATGAAAACGCTTACCAAAAGCGGCGAACTTTCGTATTTAACCGCCGAGCGCGTTTGGTTGGAAACAGAAAAAGCACTTAACGAAAAAAATCCTGAAATTTACTTTGAAACGCTTCGCCAAATTGGTGCATTAAAGGTGCTTTTTCCTGAATTAAATGCGCTTTATGGCGTGCCAAATCCGCCGCAACATCATCCCGAAATCGATAGCTTTATACATACCATGTTGGTGCTGCAGCAAGCGGTAAAACTCACGCAAGACAAGCCGGAAATAAATAAAGGCGCAGTGTGTTTTGCGGCGATTTGTCATGACCTCGGTAAAGCACTCACGCCAGAAGAGATTTTGCCGCATCATTACGGGCACGAACAAGCGGGCATTAAACCAACACGCGAACTTTGCAAGCGGTTCCGTGTGCCAAATTATTATCAGGCGCTGGCGGAATTGGCTTGCGAATATCACTCGCATATTCACAAAGCCTTTGAACTTCGTGCAGAAACCATAATAAAATTATTTAACCGTTTTGATGTATGGCGAAAACCGCAACGCTTCCAAGAATTTTTACTCGTTTGCCTTGCAGACACGCGCGGTAGAACTGGTTTTGAGTATCAAGAATATCCGCAAATTGATTACATTAACGCCCTGCTTAACGTCGCAAATCAAACGGATGTACAACAAGTGATCGCCGATGGATTTGAAAAAGAAGGCATTCACAACGAATTAACCCGTCGCCGAAGCAAAGCGATAAGTGATGCCAAGAATACATATCAAGCCTGTTAGAACAAGCTTTACTCGATAAATTTAACCCCTTACAATACGCGCAATTTTTTGGTCGAAGCATTATCATGAAACAGTTAAAATTTTTCACCGCACTTTTCGCTACAGCGATACTTGGTGCCTGTACATCAGACCTCGAACGTCCTAACGATGTGCAATATCTTGATAAAAGCGATACAACTTGGCTTCAACATCTGCAAAAAATAGAAAAAATCCGCGCTTATCATGCCAAAGGGCAAATCGGCTACATCAGTCCGCAAGAACGTTTTTCCAGTCGCTTTGAATGGCAGTATCAAAACCCACGCTCTTACAGATTGAAACTTTATTCTTTAATTAGCAAATCCAGTTTATTAATTGAAATGCATCAAAACGGCATGACCGTATCCGATCACGACGGCAACCAACAATCTGCGAGTAATGCCAAATTATTGCTGCAAAAAATGATTGGCATGGATATACCGCTGGAACATTTGGCCTATTGGTTGAAAGGTCAACCAGCACCGCATTCGGATTACCAAGTGGGTCAAAATCATTTTCTCGGTGCTTTTAGTTATCCGCTCGACGGCTCCGTCTGGACAGCGGATTATTTAAGTTATCACGCGCAAAATGCTATGCCGGAAAATATTTTACTGAAAAATCAAAATACCTCTCAAACCTTAAAAATTCGCGTAGACGAATGGGAATTTTAATGAAAACTTACTCATTTTCGCACGTGCTTTCCTCCCCCGAGCTTGACCAACCGAACCGCTTTCCAAGCCCGGCAAAACTCAATTTATTCCTTTACATTAACGGCAAATTACCAAACGGTTACCACGAGTTACAAACACTTTTCCAATTCCTTGATTTCGGCGATTGGCTTGAAATTGACATTCGCGAACAAGACGATCAAATTCTAATTACACCCGAAATTTCCGGACTTAAAACTGAAGATAATCTGATTTATCGCGCAGCTAAATTATTGCAGAAAAACACACAAATCAAACAAGGCGCAAATATTCATTTGGATAAAATCCTACCTATGGGCGGCGGTGTAGGTGGTGGCTCCTCCAATGCGGGCACCGCATTGGTCGCGCTCAATGTACTTTGGAAAGCAAATTTGCCCGTTCATGAACTGGCCAAAATAGGCTTAATGCTAGGTGCCGATGTGCCGATTTTCGTACACGGTCATGCTGCATTTGCCGAAGGGGTAGGCGAAAAAATCACTTATTGCGAACCGAAAGAAAAATGGTTCGTCGTGTTAAAACCGGCCTGCTCTATTTCGACTGCGCTAATTTTTAACGCTCCCGATTTAGTGCGAAATACGCCAAAGCGCACGCTAAAAACTTTACTTAATTCGCCATACGAAAACGATTGCGAAAAAGTTGTACGAAATCATTACGCGGGCGTTGAAAAAGCCCTGAACTGGTTGCTAGAATATGCGCCGGCAAGATTAACAGGAACCGGCGCTTGCGTGTTCGCAGAATTTGATCGGGAAATCGACGCACAAGCCTGCTTTCAACAAAAACCGGCGGAATTATCCGGTTTTGTTGCGAAAGGACTCAATGTTTCTCCGTTACACCAAATGCTGAAACGATATTATCTCCCTAATTTATCTACAATCTAACCTGAGGTTATCACAACATGCCAGATATTAAACTCTTCGCGGGTAATGCGACTCCTGAACTTGCAAAGCGCATCTCCGAACGTCTATATATTTCACTAGGCGATGCGACTGTCGGTCGTTTCAGCGACGGTGAAATACAAGTTCAAATTAACGAAAATGTGCGCGGCGCAGATGTATTTATTGTCCAGTCAACTTGCGCACCAACCAACGATAATCTAATGGAATTAATCGTCATGGTGGATGCATTACGTCGTGCATCCGCCGGCCGTATCACTGCTGTTATTCCTTATTTCGGGTACGCTCGCCAAGACCGTCGCGTACGTTCAGCGCGGGTGCCGATCACTGCAAAAGTCGTGGCAGATATGCTTTCCACTGTAGGGATCGACCGTGTATTAACCTGCGATTTACACGCTGAACAAATCCAAGGTTTCTTTGATGTACCGGTTGATAACGTGTTCGGTTCGCCGGTGTTAATTCGCGATATTTTGAAAAAAACTGACCTTGAAAACCCAATCGTTGTTTCGCCGGATATCGGTGGCGTTGTGCGCGCTCGTGCTGTTGCAAAATTGTTAAACGACACAGATATGGCGATTATCGACAAACGTCGTCCGCGCGCAAATGTTGCACAAGTCATGCATATTATCGGCGATGTGGCAGATCGCGATTGTATTCTTGTAGATGATATGATCGACACCGGCGGCACTTTATGCAAAGCGGCCGAAGCCCTTAAGGAACGCGGCGCGAAACGCGTATTTGCTTATGCTACTCACGCAGTATTCTCCGGCGCCGCAGCGAAAAATCTCGCTAGCGATGCGATTGACGAAATTGTGGTCACCGATACCATTCCGCTTTCACCGGAAATGAAAGCCCTCGGCAAAGTGAGAGAGCTCACCCTTTCTTCTATGCTCGCGGAAGCTATTCGTCGGATTAGCAACGAAGAATCGATTTCCGCAATGTTCAACTAACTCGGTTCAAAAAAACTCAAAGGCATGGATTTCTTCCGTGCCTTTTTTTATTTTAAAAACATTTTAAAAAATATCCTGCATGTTGCCATTTTTTCACAAAATTTGATCAATATCACAAAACCATAAAATCTGCCTTGAGATTTTTTCTCACTCAAGCATAATAACAACCTAAATAAGAACAAATCGCATTTGGAGTTTTTAATGTTGCGTATAATTCGTTATGGCGCGTTGCTGTTTACTTTTTTCCTTTCACAACTTGCTTTAGCGCAAGATCACTACCAAGAACGAGTCGCAGACATTACCGCTCGATTGGATAAAACTACCGCCCTTCTCCGACAAAACAATCCTGATGACGCCCGTACGGAAGTGCAAATGGCTTATTTTGAAGTGTTTGAAAATTTAGAAGGACCAATTCGAATTAATTTCTCCGCACAAAAAAGTTATCAAATGGAAGCCGCCTTCGGTGAAATCCGTAAAATGATTGGCGAAGGTAAACCTCTCAATGAAATCCAAGCAAAAATCGATGGCTTAAAACAAGCGCTACAAGAGGTTCTTCCTTCGTTAACGGAAGGGCATCAATTAAATGCCGATGGGCAACATGACGTTTATCAAAACGATCAAATTCTGCCTTACTGGCAAGAGAGCTTTAAAACTATCGATGATCTCGTGGCGCAAGCTATCGAAGCCTATCAGCAAGGGGATTTTAGTAAAGCCAAACAGGCCTTCCAACAAGCGCAATATGACGGCTATAAAAATTCCGAAATGGAAATGGCAATTCGTACTCATCGTTCTTCCGAACAATCCGCGGCGATCAACCAACAATTCTATAATTTGATACGTTTAAGCGAACAAGCAGATCAAATGACGGAAATTGCCTATCAAAGTACCAATCTTTTGCAAGATATTGAAGAGCAACTACCGAGTTTACCGACCACACGCGAAGAACAAAACCGTCAATCAACGCAAGCGGCGCAAACCACCGAACAAGCAGAACAGGATTGGCAAAACATCGCCAAACAAGTGAATCAAAATATTCAACAAGCCATCATGCTTTATGAAAAAGGCGAACACAAAAAAGCAATTCTTGCCGTACAAGATACTTATTTCGACGTATTCGAAAACAGTGGTATGGAAAACAAAATCGGTTCGCGCGATAGCAATTTCAAAGCCGAATTGGAAGGCTATTTCACCCGTCTTGTAAGCTTAATGAAAGCCGAACAAGGAGATAAGTTACAAGAGCAAGCGAAAGGCTTATCCGACAGATTAAACCAAGCTGTCGATATGTTACAAGGTGGCGAACAAAGTGATTGGTCGTTGTTCTTATATAGTTTACTGATTATTTTGCGCGAAGGTTTGGAAGCTTTACTGATCGTTGCTGCGATTGTGGCATACTTAGTAAAAAATAATCATCAAGACAAATTGCCGGTAATTCGCCAATCCGTTTATGTCGCCTTATTCGCCAGCCTAGTGACGGCATTTTTCTTTCAACTTATCTTTGAAAATTCCGGACAAAACCGTGAACTGTTGGAAGGTTTCACCATGATCATCGCTGTATTTATGCTGTTTATGATGAGTTACTGGTTGCTTTCCAAAGTGGAAGCGCAAAATTGGAAACGTTATTTGGAAGGCAAAATTAGCACCGCATTGACGGCAGGATCACTCGCCGGTTTGTGGTTCACCAGTTTCTTGGCAGTCTATCGTGAAGGCGCCGAAACCGTGTTGTTCTACTATGCGCTAGCCGGCGATGCCAAAAGTGCTCTCGGTTTAACCTACCTTTTCGGTGGCTTTTTGGTCGGCGCATTATTACTTGCCATCTGTTACTTCATCATGCGCTACACTGTGGTGAAATTGCCGCTCAAACCGTTTTTTATGTTCACAGGCAGTTTTATGTATGTAATGGCGTTCGTATTCGCCGGTAAATCCGTACTGGAATTGATCGAAGGTAAGTTATTTGAACCAACCCTGATAAACGGTGTACCTGAAATTACGTGGTTGGGCATCTATCCTTACGTGGAAACCCTTATGCCACAAGGTATTTTAATTATCGCTGCCGTTCTTGCTTTAGCAGTGATGAAATATCAAAGCAAAAAAGTGAATTAAACGTAGGAACAAATATAATTTGTCCTTGCATGATATAAACCTAACCTTCATCTCAGGAGAAAAAATATGAAAAAAGCACTTATCGCGACCGCACTTGCAGCAGGTTTGTTTGCCGCTAGCGCTAACGCCTTTACCGAATATCCGATCGGTGAAGCCGTAACCATGAATGAAATGGAAATCGCTGCCGTGTATTTAAAACCGATTGATATGGAACCGCGTGGCATGGGTTTACCGGCGGCCAAATCCGATATTCACTTGGAAGCGGATATTCACGCGGTGAAAGGTAACAAAAACGGTTTCGGCGACGGCGAATGGATGCCGTACCTTACGATTAACTATACTTTAGTGAATACCGATACCGGCGAAAAACAAGAAGGCACCTTCATGCCGATGGTTGCCGGTGACGGTCCACACTATGGTGCAAACGTAAAAATGATGGGTGTGGGTAACTACAAATTAACTTACCACATCGATCCCCCATCAAAAGCCGGTATGCACCGCCATACTGACGAGGAAACCGGCGTTGGCCGTTGGTGGAAACCTTTTGATGTAAATTATGAATTTAAATTTACGGGGATAAAATAATCTCTGTTCCTTCCCTCCCTCTGTTTACAGAGGGAGGTACTGAAGGCGGAAGGAGGGAAAAAAGCGATTAAATCTAATGTTATTTTTGTAATATCGTTACAATCCCTCCCCCAGTCGCTACGCGACAGCTCCCTCTGTAAACGGAGAGAGCGAAGTTATTAACTTCAAGCTTTACACTAATCTATGAATTACTTCTTCACCTTCCTACTACAAACTCTGCTTCCCATCAGCCTTTTACTCGGTGCGGCATGGGCCAAATCTCGCGATCTTTACCTAAAAGGCATAATTTGGGGTTCGTTACTCGCCTTTTTTGTCGGTATTACTTTACGCCTGAATTCACCTGGCACACAAACTTTCAATCTCGGTTTTACAATTTTCTTGCTTGCGACATTCATTCTATTCGCCACCAGCCAATGTTTTAATGCACGCAAACTCGCTTATTTCTGGCAATTTTTATTGATGCTTATCGCCGGCAATTTATGGGCGAAGGATCCAAATATTGGCACGTTCACCAATATTGATGTCATCAACACCGATTTTATTTTGCACGCCAGTGCTGTTATTTTTGGCGTTATTTTTTGCGGGTCCCTCGGTGCTTGGATTTATTTTCTCTTCCAGCAAAGCGAAAAAACACACAAAAAATTCATCGCTCGATTTAAAAGTCTCATCGCGTTACTTTTAGTCTGCCTCATTATTCCAATCATCGGTGAATTGATGCTTAGTTTGATGAAATTGCAACTCATCGAACTCACTAAACCACGCTTAAGTTTCGTAGCAAAATCCGGCGAAATCACCGGTTATTTAAACTATATTTGTGTTGCATTAATTCTGTTATTTATCGGGCTATTCTACGGAAGCATTCACCGCGCCCGCATACAAGCCGTGGCACAAGCGGGAAATCCAATTGAAAAACGTCAAAAATTAGCAGCTGCACTAATTTCTCGTCGCCTCATCCGTTGGGGCGCGCTTGCTGCGGTAATTATTGCGACAAATCAACTCTACTGGGAAAAAATCGCCTCGCGTCCGCCTCAACTTTCTGAAGCGCAGCCGGTTACGTTAGATGAAGAGCAAAACGTACATATTCCTATTGAGCAAGTAAAAGACGGTAAACTGCATCGTTTTGTCTGGATTGCCGATGACGGAAAAGCGGTACGTTTTTTCATAATTAACCGCCAACCGGCGAAAATCAGTCTCGCAGCGGTATTTGATGCCTGCTTATTGTGCGGAGATCAAGGTTATGTGATGCAAGACAACCAAGTGGTCTGCGTGGGCTGTGGCGTACATATGTTTATCCCATCCATTGGCAAACCAGGCGGTTGTAATCCGGTGCCCATAGAAAATTGGCAACAAACGGAAAATGACGTCGTAATTAATCGTGCCTCTTTGGAGGATGGACTGAATTTATTTAGCACCATCGTGGAAATCAACGTGCAAGATCCGATTAGTGGCGCAAAGCTTAAAAACACCGAAACCGAGCACAAATACAGCTATGAAAATCACACTTATTTCTTTGAAAATGAGGAAAATCTTGAGCTGTTCCGCGATAATCCGGAAAAATACCTGGGTAACCTGAAAAAACAAGGGGAATAACGATGTTAGCAAGAATGTTATTTCAATCTTGGCGATTCGGCATTAAACGCAAATTATTGGCGATAATCACCATTTTCTTGGCGGCCTGCTTAGTTTCTGCGCTGCTTGCGGTATCTATCGACATCGGCGACAAAATGGCGAAAGAGCTAAAATCTTACGGTGCGAATATTTTAATCGAACCGGCCGGCAATGCGGTGCTCTCGGAGGAGTTCAATACCGGCACCGCATTGGCAAGCCAAGATTTTATTGATGAAAAAGAACTGCCGGCGATTAAAGATATTTTCTGGCGCAATAATATTGTTGGCTTCGCCCCACAACTGACGGCTACGGTTCAAGCTAAAAAGGTACAAGCTGAAAAAGCGTTGCCAATATCTGACGCTCATTCTGCTGCCACTGCGAGCGAAAACATCAGTATTCTCGGCACCTTTTTCGATCATCACATCGCCGTACCGGATGAAGATGACTATCACACCGGACAGCGTATTATTAGCCCCTATTGGCAAGTACAAGGCGAATGGGTGAATGACACAGAGGATAATTTCGGCGAACAAATTCCCGTACTCGTAGGCGCCCAACTTGCCAAACATAAAGGTTGGAAAATCGGCGATCGCTTAAATCTGCGTTATCAAGAAGGCGACATTAACAATCAACGTTTAATCAAAATTCAAGGTATTTTAACCACCGGTGGTGCAGAAGATAACCTAATCGTAATGCCGTTAAGCGCGGCGCAAGCCTTACTCGGTTTGGAAGGTAAAGTACAATCGGTCAAAGTGTCCGCGCTGACAGTGCCGGAAAATACGCTTTCCCGCAAAGCACGTATCAATAGCGATGCGTTAGATGCGGAAGAATACGATCGCTGGTACTGCACAGCCTACGTTTCCTCCATTTCCCACCAATTGGAAGAAGCGATTTCCGGCGCAGTAGTACGCCCGATTTGGCAAGTGGCGGCATCGGAAGGTATCGTAATCGGTAAAATTCAATTATTGCTTGCCGTCGTGACCATAGCGGCATTAATCGCAGCGGCAATGGGGATTGCTTCGTTAATGAGCTCCTCTATTATCGAACGAGCAAAAGAAATCGGCTTAATGAAAGCGCTTGGCGCTTATCAATGGCAAATTGTATTACTATTTTATTGCGAAGCGATTCTCAGTGCGTTTATCGGCGGCGCTTTTGGTTGTATTGCGGGCTGGGGATTGGCGAAATTTATTGGTACAACATTATTCGGCGCGCCATTAAGTTTTGCTTGGATTGTCATTCCATGCGTGTTGGCATTATCCGTCCTTAT
This sequence comes from Rodentibacter sp., assembly GCF_057314195.1. Classification (NCBI taxonomy): domain Bacteria; kingdom Pseudomonadati; phylum Pseudomonadota; class Gammaproteobacteria; order Pasteurellales; family Pasteurellaceae; genus Rodentibacter; species Rodentibacter sp. The sequence goes on from NZ_DBHLAM010000022.1 coordinate 89,717, forward strand.
CGCGCTAATCGGTACTTGGTTCCCAGCGCACCGCATTGCCAAATTGTACCCGGTGGAGGTGCTGTATGGCCGCTAATAAAACGATGTTCTGGCGTTTAATTTTCCGTGCGCTTCGCTTGCGTTTACAACGCGTAACAATTATTTTCACCGCGCTTGCTGTGGGCGCAAGTATCGTGACAGCGATGGCCGCCGTGTATTTTGATATCAACACAAAAATGAGCCAAGAATTGCGCACTTTCGGTGCCAATTTCTATATCGGTTCGACAACTGGCGGTATGATTGAGGTCAATCGCTTTGATGAGATATTACAACAAGCCCCACACGGCTTAATCAGTGCCGCCAGCCCTTATATTTATGGTGTTGCACGTAGTGAATTGGAAAAAATCGTCATCATGGGGGTACGCTTTGAAAATATGCGTATTCTTGCGCCTTATTGGCAAATTAGTGGCACACCAATTAATGTGAACTTTGACGATCGCAATGCGATGATCGGCAAAACCTTGGCGGAACGCCTCCACTTAAAAATCGGCGATAAATTGCAATTGAGCAAAAATTCGATAGAAAAACATCAATTTACCATTAAAGCCATTGTAGAAGCCGGCGACGCCACCGACAACATGCTGATCGTGAATCTTGATTTTGCACAAAATTGGTTGGAAAAAGAAGGGCTTGCCAATAATGGCTTACTTAACGTAAAAAACGAATCCGGCCAAGCGGATAGTTTTGCCGAAACAATCATGCAGCGATATCCCGATATGGTTGCGCGCCCAATTCGTAAAGTATCGGCCTCTGAAGGACAGATCTTGGATAAAATCAAAGGCTTGATGGGATTAATTTCACTGGTGATTTTAGTGTTGGCGACACTTTGCGTGAACACCACCTTAATCGCAATTGTTGGCGAACGCGCTAAAGAATTTGCCCTACAAAAAGCCTTAGGTGCAAAACAATCGGATATTATTAAACAAATCTGTACGGAAATTTTAATTATCGCTGCAGCAGCTATCATTGCGGGCTTAATTTTTGGCTATTTATTGGCGCAAATTTTAGGATTCACCGTGTTTAAAGCCTACATCGATATGCGCTTGCCGGTAATTCCCATCACTATTGTTTTATCATTATTCGTCGCCTTGATCGCGGTAATCGTACCGACCCGCCGCGCACTAAAAATTCAAATGGCGAATGTTTTGAAGGGAGAGTAATTTTTATGTCTAGGGTAATTCGTTACTCTAGGTTAAGCATAGCCCTACCCTTTTCTTTTGGGTAGAAATTGTAAGTTCCCCAACGGGGAACGTTTATACGTAACCGTGGGTAGATCCACCCATGGCACAAAGAGAAAAGTATGACTAATTTTGTAATCGAAACCCAGCATTTATACAAACGCTTCGACCAAGTAACAGCGCTGGAAGACATTAACATTCAAATTGCCGAAGGCGAATTTGTCGCCATTATGGGGGCATCCGGCTCGGGTAAAACTACCTTGATGAATATTCTGACCGGATTAGATACCGCCAGCGAAGGCAAAGTGATATTAGACGGCATAGATACGGCACAACTGGATGAAACCGGTCGTCAACGCTTCCGCGCAGAAAAAATCGGTTTGGTGTTCCAACAATTCCATTTAATTCCTTATTTGACAGCGTTGGAAAACGTGATGTTGGCGCAACATTATCATAGCGTGATTGATGAAGCCGCTGCCAAAGCGGTACTGAAACAAGTCGGCTTAGAGCACCGCATTGAACACCGTCCTAGTCAGCTTTCCGGCGGCGAACAACAACGGGTTTGTATCGCGCGTGCCTTGGTGAACCAGCCACCGGTAATTTTCGCCGATGAACCAACAGGCAATTTGGATGAAAAAAATGAGGCCTTAGTGCTTGATTTATTACAACGCTTAAACCGTCAAGGCCGAACCATCGTGATGGTGACGCATAATCCCGAGTTGGGTAAGCTGACCGATCGCGTAATTTATTTACACCATGGTAAATTCATCAAAGAGGAAACACATGCAAAATAAACGATTAAAATTACTGGCGCTAAGTGCGGCAGTTCTCTGCACCGTTTGCTGCAAAGAGCAAACCGCCAGTCTCGGCGACGCAGCGCCGGAAATTGTCGCCTACGACTTGCAAGGCAAACAAGCGAAGTTAAGCGATTGGCAAGGTACACGTCTGCTCACATTCTGGTCAGAAACGTGCGGCGTTTGTGTAGCAGAATTAAAAGAATTGGAAGGCATCGCAGCAACATATCCAAATAAGGTGCAATTGATCGCAATTAACGTGGACGGCGAAAAAGCCGATACGCAAGCCGTGGTGAACAAACGCCAAATCACACAACCGGTCATTAAAGATCAAATGAAAATCACCGCAGAACGTTATCAATTAGTCGGTACGCCAACCTCTTTTATTATTGATAAAGACGGCCATATTCAAGCAAAATTTGAGGGAAAAATTCCGCAAAAAGAGTTGGATAAACTTTTTAAAGGATAAGTTATGAAACGAATTTACTTTTTACTCGGTGCGCTTTGTTGTTTTTCTTTTTTCGTACAAGCGGAATCTCCCGCTAATCCTGATTTAGCCAAGGCTGAAAAAATTTATAAACGTTCCTGCGCTACTTGTCACGGCAAAAGCGGCGAAAAACCGGCGATGGGCGAATCAAAAATTATCAATCAGTTAAACGCAGAGGAAATTTCAAGCGCACTTTTTGATCATAAAAGTGGCAAAATTGTCGGTGCCGGTAATCCGGCTAAACAACGTTTAAGCGATGAAGAAATTCACGCACTTTCAGAATTTATCCCGGACTTAAAATAAATTCTTGAAAAATAATGAAACTAAGCCGAGAATAGACGGTCTTAACAGGGCTTGGCTTTTCCGCTAAGAAAAATATACTTAAATTTCAACTTAAAGGATTATTTATGAACAAATTTACCAAAATCAGCGCAACCGCATTATTCGCGTTATTCTTAACCGCTTGCGATAAACCGGCGGACAAACCTGCAAATAACGCAAAACCAGAAACCACACAACAAACCGAGGCAGCAAAACCGGCTGAGGCAACAAAACCGGCTGAAACAGCGCCTGCATTAAGTGCAGAAGAACAAGAAAAAGCGGACTACGAAAAATTAGTTGCGTGGAATCAACAACAGGGTGCAGCGCAAGCGCAAAGCCAACAAAAACTACAACAAGAATTACAAGCTGCAATCGTTGCGCAAGATGAAAACAAAGCTAAGGCAGCAATTGAAGAATTCAATAAAACCGTTCAAGCAAGCATCGCAAGCTTAGACGCATTAGAAATTAAATCCGATTTAATTAAATCGGCACAAACTAAAACAAAAAACGTCTTAGCTCTTGCAAGCGAATTACTAGTCGCACAAGCTAATGTCAAAGATGAAGCGGAACAAAAAGTTTACGTTGAAAAAGCACAACAATTACAAAGCGAAATGCAAGCTTTAGCACAACTTAGCGCGCAAATCGAAGCAAAATTAAATCCTGCCCCGGCTCAAGCACCGGCAGCAAAATAATTCCTCTCTTAAACGCAAAAGTGCGGTCAATTAATTTGCCGCACTTTTTTCGTATCCCGAATTCTTATAATCCCACTCTGTCCTTAATTCGCTCGGCAAACATACCGATACTCACTGCAAAATAATTAGATTTATTCCAATCTAAAATGGTACGGAAATTATTAGATACCAAAAATACGCGCCCCACTTCTCTATCTGGGCGAACTAACCAAAGCGGCGTATCGGCAAGGACACTCCATTTTTCTTGCTCTTGCGCACTAAAATTCAAAGGCGCTACGCCTAAGCTTTGCCACTCGCTTAATGAACGGGCTTTCTCTTTCTCAACACCGGCAAAAGATAACGCCATTGGTTGCGTTAACATCACTTCCGCCCCCCAAGGTAATTTATCATTCCACCCCACGGTATGTAGATAATTCGCAATAGAGGCGAACGCGTCAAATTGGTTTGTCCAAATATCTTTCACGCCGTCGTCATCGCCGTCCGCCGCATAATTTAAAAACGCACTCGGCATAAATTGAGTTTGCCCCATAGCTCCCGCCCACGAACCAAGCATACGTTCGCGACGAATATGATCGCGTTCCAACATTTTCATCGCATTGATAAATTCTTTCCCGAACAAAGCCTCGCGTCGTCCCTCGAAGGCCAACGTAGCCAAAGCAGACAGCACGTCATAATTACCTTGATAATGCCCGAAACTACTTTCCATCCCCCACAGCGCTAAAATATATTCCTGCTGCACGCCATAACGTTGACTGGCTCGTTGCAACGGCGCCAAAGTTTCCCAATAACGCGTTTCGGCAATGGCTACTTTATTATCGGTCAGCACCTTATTGAGATAGTTTGTCGTGCCGTTTGGATTTAAAATCGGCGGTGCATTCGGGTCACGTTTTTTAATGCTGCCCGCTTGTGCACGATCTAAATCCACTGCCTTTTGCACATATCGGATATTATTTTGCGCCGCCAATACAGATTTCGACACACCTTGTGCCGCCGCTTTGCCTTTTAAAAATTGTACGTAATCATCAAAATTATCTGGCGTGCGGGACTTATCGTAAGTAGCATCCGCGTCAATTGAAGCAATAAAGCTTGGGTTCAATGCGGTGCTATTTTGAGAGTTCAATGCGGTGCCGTAGCGAGCATCCGATTCACTGCTTGAGCATCCAAAGGTAAACGTCGATAAAAGAAAGGTTGAAATAAAAGGAATACTTTTCATTAATTTCACTTTAAAACAAATAATTAGACTAAACGCGCTTAAATAAAAAATAAGCCCGAACGGGAAAATACGAATGGGCAAGATGCAACCGAATGTATAAAAATCAATGTCGGGCTAAAATTGAACGTACTTTCTCCAAGTCTTCTGCCGTATCTACGCCGACTTCCGGCGCTTCTTCGGCTAATTCCACATGAATGCGTTCGCCGTTCCACAGCACGCGTAGCTGTTCAAGTTTTTCTAAATTTTCTAACTCAGTCGGCGCCCATTGCACGTATTGTTTAATGAAACCGGCGCGGTAGGCGTAGATGCCGATATGGCGCCAATAAACATCGGCAAGTTGCGCCTTCGCCGGCTCTTGCAAATTCATAAATTGATCGCGGTCGTAAGGAATCGCCGAACGGGAAAAATATAGCACATAACCGTTTTTATCGGTCAACACTTTCACCACATTCGGGTTAAATAATTCTTGAGGCTCCTGAATTTTCACCGCAAGGCTTGCCATATTCACCTTAAAATTGGCTAAGTTTTCCGCCACTTGACGCACAATTCGCGGCGGAATTAACGGCTCATCACCTTGAATATTGACTATAATTTCGTCATCTGCAATGGCTAATTTTTCCACCACTTCCGCCAAACGTTCCGTACCGGAATTATGATGTTCGGCGGTCATACAAACTTCCGCACCGAAATCTTTTGCCACTTGCGCCACATTTTTATTATCGGTGGCGATAATTACACGGCTTGCGCCGGACTGCCGTGCTTTTTCAAATACATGTTGAATCATCGGCTTGCCAGCAATATCAGCCAGCGGTTTGCCCGGCAAACGTGACGACGCAAAACGGGCGGGAATAATTACGCTAAATGTCATAATCTTTTCCTTATTCTTTCAAAGTTTCTGCTTTTTCGGCAAGCAACAGCGGCACGCCGTTTTTAATCGGGTAGGCTAGACGCTCATAGCGACAAATCAAACGTTGATGTTGCGCATCATATTGCAAGCGCGCCAAACAACGCGGGCATGCAAGAATTTCCAGCAATTTGGGATTTAATAAGCTTTTAGCCATGACGATATTTCTCCACCAAAGCTTCAATTTTTGCCCAAAAGCACGCAAGATTTTCGCCGGATTCGTCTGCATCGACGATTTCTCCTTCTACCGGCACATACCACCAATTATCTTGAGCAAAAGCTTGGCACTTTACGGCATCTTTTTCAGTCATAAAGAGCGGTTGATTTGATGCTATTTTTTCCAACTGAGCCGCAGAAAAATGTTGATGATCTCGGAAAGCTTGAGTTTCGCTCAAACGAATTCCCAACCTTTCCAACATCGTAAAAAAGCGTTGCGGGTTGCCGATGCCGGCAATAGCTGCACCGCATTGGAAAGCGCTTAATGGGCGCTTCTCGTCGGTTTTTAAATTAATTGCATAGTTGAGGATCAATTTCAGCACCGCATTGGAGTACTGATTTTTGCCGCCGTTGGTAATAATAAAATCTACGCTTTTCAAGCGACTCGGTAATTCGCGCAAAGGCCCTGCCGGTAATAAAAAACCGTTGCCCAGCGCGCGTTCTGCATCCATTACGACTATTTCAACATCGCGCTGTAGCGAGTAATGCTGCAAACCGTCGTCGGCAATAATGACATCGCACTCAGCTTGCTTTAACAACAATTCGATGGCTTGCCGCCGATTCGGCGCAATCACTACCGGTACACCGGTGCGTTTTGCGATTAATACGGGTTCGTCACCGCCTTTAACAGGATCCGTGTTTGCTGTTACCGGCAAAGGATAGTTTTGCGCTTTGCTGCCGTAGCCGCGAGAGATCACCCCCGCGCGCAATCCACGTTTTTTTAATTCTTCAGCCAACCAAATCACTACCGGCGTTTTACCGTTGCCGCCAACGGATAAATTGCCAACAATCACTACCGGCTTCGGCGCGCGATAAGAGGATTTTAAGCCGAGAGAAAATAACGCACGACGAATTCGGCTAAGTAACCAAAATAAAAGAGAAAAAGGCAAAAATAGCCAAGCGAGTTTAGAATGAGAGTACCAAAATGGCATAGCCTATCCTTTCTAATCATACAAAATAAAATAACGCGAGTTTTCTAACTCGCGTTTTTCATTCATCCGTGGTTAACCATTAAATTGCATATTATGCAACTGTTTGTACACGCCGTTTAAATCAAGTAATTGTTGGTGAGTGCCGCGTTCACGAATTTCGCCGTGATCGATGACTAAAATTTCATCGGCGTTTTCAATAGTGGACAAGCGATGCGCAATCACCAATACAGTGCGATCTTTTTTCAATGCTTCCAATGCGGCTTGAATTGCGCGTTCGGATTCCGTATCTAATGCTGAAGTCGCTTCATCCAAAATCAATACCGGTGAGTTGCGTAATAATGCGCGAGCAATTGCTAAACGTTGGCGCTGACCGCCGGACAGACTAGCGCCGTTTTCGCCGATAACCGTATCAAAACCTTGCGGTAATTTTTCGATAAATTCCAGTGCATAAGCCGCTTTCGCCGCAGCGATAATTTCTTCACGGGAATATTTATCTTTCGCCGCGTAAGCAATATTGTTGGCAATGGTATCGTTAAACAAATGCACTTGTTGTGAAACCACCGCGCAATTTTCGCGTAAATTAGATAAGCGATAATCTTGAATATTCACGCCGTCAAGTAAAATTTCGCCTTGTTCAATATCGTAAAAACGCGTTACCAAATTGGCGATAGTCGATTTACCAGAACCGGAACGCCCTACCAAAGCGATAGTTTTTCCCGCCGGCAATTTGAAGGAAATATGATTAAGCGCCAATTCATTTTTGCCTTGATAGGCGAAACTAACATTTTTAAATTCCACTTCGCCTTTCGCAGGCTCGGCTTTATAACTGCCGTTGTCTTTCTCCGGTTCGAGATCCAAAATGGCAAATAATGTTTGACAGGCCGCCATTCCACGTTGAAATTGAGAGTTTACATTAGTTAGAGATTTTAACGGGCGCATCATCGCCAACATGGAAGAAAACACCACGGTAAAAGAACCTGCGCTCAGATTATCGTCGGCAATTAAGGGCGTGGTTGCCAGATAAAGCACCGCAGCGAGAGCAAGCGAGGCGATAATTTGTACCACAGGATCGGAAATCGCATCTGCCGTCACCATTTTCATGCCTTTACGACGCATATCGTTACTCACCTGATTAAAACGTTCTTCCTCCACATATTGTCCGCCGAAAGATAGTACCACTTTATGCCCTTTCAGCATCTGTTCCGTGGTAGAGGTTAGTTCGCCCATGGAATCCTGCATATTTTTACTTAATTTGCGGAAAATTTTCGACACTGTGCGAATCAGCACTGCAATAATCGGCCCGATAATAAAAAGCACGATCGTCAATTCCCAACTGGTATAAAACATTACCACCAACAAGGAAATAATATAGGCGCCTTCGCGTACGATGGTAATTAATGAATTCGACGAAGAATTGGCAATCATCTCGGAATCATAAGTTATGCGCGAAAGAAGTTTTCCGGTAGGATTGCGATCAAAAAAACTCACGGGCATAAACATCAAATGCTTAAACAAGCGACGACGCATATTCATCACCACTTTGCCCGACACCCAAGCCAAGCAATAATTAGACACAAAACTAGTGGCACCACGCAAAAAAATCACCCCGATCACTACAAATGCCATCAGTTTCAAAAAACTGTGATCAGCCTCACCGAAACCTTCGTCAAGCAATGGTTTTAATAAGTAAATCAAACCGGAATCTGCCAATGCATTAAAAACTAAAGCGCCCCCCGCCACTACTAAACCGGCTTTATAAGGCTTAATCATCGGCCACAAACGCTTAAAAGTCTGCACAGTAGAAAAATCGTCTTGTAATTTTTGATTTTGCATAATTATTATCTTGTAAAAAAATTGGCGGCATTGTACCTGTTATTCGTTTGAGAATCCAATTTCCCTAGCATACCAAGGCGAAAAAGCGTGACGTGCCCGTTGAACCGTCAATTTCTCGGAATAAAAATTCACTCGGATTTGTCCCGACACCGCGGTATTTTCCACCCGACTTTGATAACGACGCAAACGTTCCATCACCGAAGGATGAGGGAATTTCCACGGATTCCAGCGTCCGCTGGAAATCACGGCGATATCCGGCTTACTTTGCGCTAACAGAAATTCTCCGGTGGACGTTTTACTCCCATGATGGCCAACCTGTAACACATCAATTTTCCCCAGCGAACGGGCGAATACTTGTTCGTTTTTGATTTCTGCATCGCCGGTTAATAACACGCGATGACGGCCGTCCTCGACTAAAATCACACAAGAATCCGCATTTTCCGCGCGTTCAATGCGGTGCTGCGGGGAGAGTACAGTTAAAGATAAACCTTGCCAGTGCCAAACTTTGCCTTGTAAACATTCAATGCGATACGTTTCACCGTAGCTTTGCGCGGAAGGGCTAATTAGCACCGCATTGGGATAAGCCTCTAAAATTGCTTTTGCACCGCCGGCATGATCATTATCATCATGACTTAAAATCAGTTTTTCCGGCGTAATACCTTCGCGTCGAAAATAAGGCAAAATTTCCAGTTCCGCCATAGAACCGCCTTTCCATGCAGCGCCGGTATCATACAAAATCGCACGATTATTCTTTACAATTAAAGTGGCCAAGCCCTGCCCTACGTCAAGCGTGTCAAGATGCCAATGCGGTGCCGAACATTGTCGAATAAGCACCGAAGACAAGCACAAAAACGCTATACCGATTAAGCTTGCGGTTATTTTTTTCCGTCGAACGGGAGACCAAGGCTCGATTGTATTTAAGGTAAAACCGCGGGACGGTTTAATTTGCCAATTTTGCGGGGAAATAGCTCGTTCACGATAAATAAAACGAATCAGTAGGAGAAAAAGTAAGCTACAAATTGCAGTCAATATTAATGCCGAATTAAAGGAAAATGTCAGTTGTTCACCTTGAAAAAAAGCGATCAGCCGAGTAATCGTTTCTGCCAATCCGTTTGCCAATGACCAAGAATAAAAAGCGCCATCGGTCAATACCGCAAACAAAATCAACGGCACCAACAAGAGGCTATACAATGGCACGGCAATCAGGTTGGCAAAAAAACCATTTGCTGCCACGCTGTTAAACAAAAAAAGCTGCAAAGGGGTGAATAGTATTAACAAACCGAATTGCAAATGAAATAACCCTAAAACCCACTGAACTTTGGGTGAAAAAGGTTTATGACGCCATTGAAATAAGGAAAATGGTACATAGCGGTACCATACGATCAAACACCCCACCGCACCGGCGGAAAGCCAGAAGCTGGTAGAAAGGGGCATCAGCGGATCATAAAACAATAGAAACGCCACCACTAATACGAAAAGCTGGTAGGCGGAATAATAACGTCGTGAAAATTGAATAAAAGCCACAAAAACTAAAGCGGAAATGGCACGTAAAGTCGGTACGCTAAAGCCGGCCAAATACGCATAAAGCAGCGCAAAAAGCAGCCCATTTAATATCGGCAAAAGCGGTTGAATAGCCAATGTCGGCAGTGCAAATTGTAACGCGCGCAGCAATAAAAACCCAATGCCAGCCGCCAAGCCGATATGTAAACCGGAAATGGCGATTAAATGCGCGGTGTTAGTTTGTTGGTAAATTTTCCAAGAAGTATCGTCCAACCAAGCCCGTTCGCCAAATGCCAGCGCCATTAACAGCCCTTGTTGCGACAGATCCGAGGTTTGTCGTAACGCGCGTTGTAATTTTGTCGTACGCCACGAAAAGTTTTCACCTATTTTAATCGCTTCTTTTACCGTTCCCACGGCAATAACACCTTTGGAAAAATACCATTGCTGTCGATCAAATCCGCCCAAATTCAATCTTGCAGAAAGCGGGCGCAAAGTAACCTCGCCTTGCCATTGTTCGCCTAAAAAAGGCCGTCCTTCGGCTTTCCAATTCAAAAAAATACGTTGTTCCGGTTGTCCTTCTGCCAATTGAGCTCGCGCAATGATTGTTTGATATGCTTGTTGATGTAGCACTTCCTCGACGGTAAAACTTAATTGCTGTTTGCGAGCCGAGACCGAATTGGCTTGGTTTAATAAATCCAGGGCGAAAGAATGAGCGTAGGCTAATGCAGAAACGATGATAATCAACACCACCAAAATACGGTAAATCGATATTTTTTTACACAAATAAGCGCTCAATAAGAGCGGAATCAGCACTAATAGACAAAGCCATAGGGTTTTATCGGTTAACAAAAGAAAGTCCGGTAAAACTAACAACGAAAGGGAGGCAAAAATCATCGCTCCGGCAAGGATGAATAAATTAAAAGGCATGGCGATCGGCAAAAAAACAAAGATGCGCCAAACGCTAGTGGGATTTTTATTAAAGGACAATCTTATCCCGACAATCTTGCGATCAGGATCGCAAAATCCAGTTCTAATCGGGAAATTCTATTTGCTAAACCGATTAAGTTCTGCTATTTATATCGCCCTTAAAAATCGGGTTCTCAGAAAAGTAGTAGAGAACGAACTATAATAATGATAGACAGGAAGTCGTGAACTTCACGCTTAAATCTGTTCGTATTAGGAGTGAGATATGTCGAAAGCATCGCTAAGTTTATTAGATCTTGCAGGCGTTAAACCATATCAACCAAAAAAAGGTGAAGAATATATGAACGAAGATCAAATTCTTCACTTCCGTAAAATCTTAACGGCTTGGCACGAACAAATCATGGAAGAGGCATCCCGCACCGTAGCGCATATGCGTGATGAAGCGGCGAACTTCCCGGATCCGGCTGATCGTGCAACTCAGGAAGAGGAATTTAGCTTGGAACTGCGTAACCGCGACCGCGAACGTAAATTAATGAAAAAAATCGAATCTACCTTGAAAAAACTTGATAGCGAAGATTTCGGTTATTGCGATTCTTGCGGTGAGGAAATCGGTATTCGTCGTCTAGAAGCGCGTCCGACTGCCGATCTCTGTATTGATTGTAAAACCCTGGCGGAAATTCGTGAAAAACAAGTAGCGGGTTAGATATCACTTGAAGAAAAAAAGTGCGGTTAAAAATCATCTGCTCCCCAAATTTTGGGGGGCAGATTAAATTGACCGCATTTTTTGTTTTACCGAATGGTACATTACATTTCTATATTTTGATCAGAAAAACGTTCGATTTTCGCGCCTAAACTGCGAAGTTTTTCTTCAATATGTTCATAACCGCGATCGATATGATAAATACGATCCACGATAGTTTCGCCGGAGGCGATACAACCTGCTAAAACTAAACTAATTGAGGCACGTAAGTCTGTCGCCATCACCTCGGCGCCGGAAAGTTGCTCTACACCGTGACACACTGCCGTGTTGCCTTCAATTTCCGCTTTTCCCCCCATGCGAATGAGTTCCGGAATATGCATAAAGCGATTTTCAAAAATGGTTTCAGTAATAATGCTGGTGCCTTCGGCCACCATATTTAATAACGTGAACTGTGCCTGCATATCCGTCGGAAAGCCCGGATGCGGTGCTGTTCGGATGTTTACCGCTTTCGGGCGATTGCCGAACATATCAAGAGTAATGCTATCTTCAGCAATATCTACTTGTGCACCGGCTTCACGTAATTTATCAATGACCGCATCCAAAGTATCGGCTTTGGTATTCTTACAAACCACGCGACCACCGGAAATCGCACCGGCAATCAAAAATGTTCCGGTTTCAATGCGATCAGGTACAATGCGGTGCTCACAACCGGTTAAACGATCAACCCCTTCAATTGTAATATGATCGGAACCGGCGCCACTAATTTTCGCACCCATTTTATTTAAGAAATCGGCTGTATCCACGATTTCCGGTTCGCGCGCGGCGTTTTCAATCACGGTCGTACCTTTGGCAAGGGTCGCCGCCATCATCATCGATAAGGTTGCACCAACACTCACTTTCTCCATTACAATACGAGTGCCAACCAAACGATCCGCGACTTGCGCTTTTACGTAACCTTCTTCCAATACAATATCGGCACCCATTTTTTCTAAGCCGCTGATATGTAAATCCACCGGTCGCGCACCAATAGAACAACCGCCCGGCAACGAAACCTGACCTTGGTGAAAACGCGCTACTAACGGAGCCAACGCCCAAATAGAAGCACGCATGGTTTTTACCAAATCATAAGGTGCGACGAAATGGTCAATTTTGGATGCGTCCAACAGCACCGCATTGGAGGCATCACGTTCGGCGATAACGCCGAGTTTACGTAAAATTTTAAGTGTGGTTTCAATATCTTTGAGTTCAGGCACATTGGTTAATTTAACCGGCTCGGTCGCTAAAATGCTAGCAAAAAGAATTGGCAACGCAGCGTTTTTAGCGCCGGAAATACTCACTGTGCCACTTAAACGAGACTGCCCACCATAAACACGAAATTTTTCCATGAAAGAAATCCTAATTAACTGGCTTGGTGTAAAAGACGATCCATTTTCCACTTTTCGGTGGTATAAGTTTTGATCGTCAACGCATGAATCTCACCCGTACTGAAATAAGGCATAAGTGGCGCATAAATCGTTTGTTGCTGTTTTAATTTCGATAAGGCCGCGATTTCATCACTTACTACGATCACGCCAAAGTGCGCATTTTCGCCTTGAGCGTAAACTTCATTCAGGTTTAATGTTTCTTTTAAAATTCGTTCAATTTCTTGCAGTTCCATTCGGCTTTCCGTTTTAATAACTATCGGTAAACGAGGCAATCCAGTCAGATAAATTGACTAAATCCGCCAACGTAAGTAATTGTTGAGGGGGGTTAACTAAGCGCACCGTTTTATTAGGAAGTTGTTGGCTATCGTGTAAAAAATTGCACAACAGCGCAAAGCCCGCGGAATCAATTCTCGTGACACCGATTAAATCCCATTCGATATATGGTTGAGTTAATTTTGTCTCAGATAAAAAAGAAGCACGTTGCTGCCATAATGGTAGCAACGTGTTACGAGATAGCTCCCCCGAAAATCGGAGCACTATCTTATCATTGTTTTGTACTAAATCCCAATTTAACATGGCGAGATTATTTGCTTAAGGTGACAGGTTGAGCCGCAGTTTTTTGAATCTGTGCAGTCAAGGCGTCAATTCCTTGTTGACGTAAAATGCTGCTCCATTCATTTTGTTTAGTTACGACCATGCTGACGCCTTCGGCCACCATGTCGTAGGCTTGCCATTCCCCGGTTTTACTATTTTTACGCCATTTAAAATCTAATTTAATCGGCGCTGCACCACCGGTTTGCATGATATTCACGCGAATGTTCACCAAGTTTTTATCGCCGATTTCTTTTGCCGGTTCTATTTGAATTTGTTGGCTACTGTATGCGGTCAATACTTGCGCGTAGGCTTGTTCGATAAAATCTCCGAAAGCTTTGAAAAATTTATCGCGTTGTTCCGGTGTAGTAGATTTAAAATACGAACCTAGCACTAAAGAACCGGCATAATTCACTTGCACATAAGGCAATAAATCATTACGCACGATAGTACGTAAATAGTCCGGATTTTGTTTAATTTTACCTTGGTTCGCTTTAATGTCTGAAAATAATTTATCCGATGCTTGTTGCATCAACACATAGGGATTAGTTTCCGCGATTGCGGTGCTCGTCACGAAAAGTGTGCTCACGGCAAAAGTTAAAACGGTAAACCATTTTTTTAATTGATTGATTTTCATCATAAATCTCCTAACTAAAATATTATTTTGCTGCCGGTTCTGCGTTTGTCGCATCACCTTCAGATTTTTTATCGCCATAAAGGAATTGACCAATTAAATCCTCCAATACCATTGCGGATTTGGTGTCTTGGATTTGGCTACCGTTTTTTAACATGGCGGTTTCGCCGTCATCAAAGCCCATTGTCAACGCGATATATTGTTCGCCCAATAACCCCGACGTTTTAATCGACAACGAGCTATTTTCCGGAATTTCATCGTATTCTTGGTTAATCTCGATGTTCACCTTCGGTAAATAGGTTTTTTCGTCTAACTCAATGCCACTCACTCGACCAATCACTACGCCGCCCAACTTAAGAGGAGCGCGAACTTTTAGCCCGCCGATATTATCAAAAGTTGCAGTGACGGTATAAGATTTGTTTTCGCCAAAACCTTGCACATTGGCCACTCGTAAACCTAAAAATACTAAAGCACCGATACCCAGTAACAAAAATAAGCCTACCCAAAATTCATATTTAACGGTTTGTCGCATAAAAATACCCTTATTAACCTGCCCCAAACATTATGGCAGTTAAGATAAAGTCTAATCCCAGTACCACTAATGATGCATGAACAACGGTTCTTGTTGTGGCTTGACTGATCCCTTCAGAAGTCGGCATACAATCATAACCGTTGAATAACGCAATCCACACCACCGCAATGGCAAAGAATACGCTCTTAATAAATCCATTGAGGATATCGTAACTCCAGCTCACGGCATTTTGCATTACCGACCAGAAACTACCCGCATCCACGCCTTTCCAATCTACACCGACTAAAGCGCCACCCCAAATACCGATAGCAATAAAAATAATGGAAAGAATCGGCATCGCAATCACGCCTGCCCAAAAACGCGGTGCAATCACTCGGCGTAACGGATCGACTGCCATCATTTCAAGGCTGGAAAGTTGCTCAGTAGCTTTCATTAAGCCAATTTCTGCAGTCAATGCGGAGCCCGCACGACCAGCAAATAAAAGCGCGGTCACGACCGGACCTAATTCCCGCAACAATGAAAGCGCAACAAGCTGACCAAGACTGGTTTCGGCTGAAAAATCCACCAACACGACATAGCCCTGTAAGCCCAATACCATGCCGATAAATAAGCCGGAAAGCATTACGATCAATAACGATTGCACGCCCAACACGTGTAATTGCTTAATCAACAACGGAAAATGTTTACGTATCTGCGGTTTACCGACTAATGCGCCGAACAGCATAAAACCAGCGCGTCCCAATGCTTGGAAAAATTGGATCACATTACGTCCGAGGGAAGAAATCATATCAACGATCATCGGAATAATTCCTCCACATAGTTTCCAGCCGGATAATGAAATTTCACCGGACCGTCCGCTTCGCCGTTTAAAAATTGCACCACTTGTGGATCCCGACTTTGCAATAGTTGCTCGGACGTTCCCTCCGCAATCACGTGTTTATCCGCGATAATATAAGCATAATCGGCGATACTTAACACTTCCTGCACATCGTGCGAAACGACGATGGAAGTCAAATTCAACGCCTCGTTCAAGCGTTTAATCAAGCTTACGATCACGCCCATGCTAATCGGGTCTTGTCCGGTGAAAGGTTCATCAAACATAATTAAATCCGGATCCAATGCAATCGCACGAGCCAATGCGGCACGACGTGCCATCCCGCCGGAAAGCTCGGACGGCATTAATTCCGCCGCACCGCGCAAGCCCACAGCCTCTAATTTCATCAGTACGATTTGACGAATTAAACTTTCCGGCAATCGGGTATGTTCGCGAATCGAGAATGCCACGTTATCAAAAGTAGAAATATCGGTAAACAGCGCTCCCGATTGGAATAACATGCCCATTCGTTTACGCACTTCGTAAAGCTCGCGATTCGACAGGCGACAAATATCCTGTCCATCAAATAAAATCTCACCTCGTTCCGGCATCAGCTGACCACCGATTAATTTCAGTAAAGTGGTTTTACCTATTCCTGAAGGCCCCATAATCGCCGTGATTTTACCTTTTTGCACCTGTAAATTCAGGTTATCGTAAATCACACGACTGCCCCGTTTAAAGGTGAGATTTTTTACTTCGATTAAATTTTGATTCATTAAAATCTCGTTATTTTTCAACCCAAACGCAAAAGTGCGGTGGCTTTGACTAAGGTTTTTGCGAAAGGTTCATCCGCCGACGTATAAAGGCCATCATACCGCGCAGCGTCAAAAACAGTAACGACAAACCATAAAGCGGCATATCGCCCAACACTGAATAAGGCGTTTTTCCTTTCATCGGCGAAATATCGTAAGTTAAAGCGGTTTCTACAAATTGCGGTGCTTGCGCCAAAATTTCACCTTTTGCGCCAATAAACACGGAAATCCCCGTGTTGGTGGCCCGGATCAACGGCTTACCCAATTCTAACGCGCGCATTCTTGCCATTTGTAAATGTTGCCAAGGACCGATGGAATTGCCGAACCACGCGTCGTTAGAAATCGTCAGCAAATAATCGGTATCATTTTTTAAATTTTGACGCACCAGTTCACCAAAAATAATCTCATAACAAATTGCCGGTGCAAAAACTCGGGCTTTAGCCATAAAAGGAGGTTGCGCTACAGCACCGCTTTGAAAAGCGGACATCGGTAAATTAAACACGGAATTTAACGGACGCAATAACGTTTCCAGCGGAACATACTCGCCGAAGGGTACCAAGTGATGTTTGCTGTAACGATTCGGTGTTTCAAGGCGATAAGGAAAATTAGGATTTCCGACGCTTACCATAGAATTGAATAATTTGTCCGAGTGCACGTCTTGATAAACCGTACCGATCACAATTTCTGTATTAGCCGCTTGGCCTGCGCGGTCAAGACGTTCAAAAAACGGAACAAGGGCATTTTCAAGTGTCGGCAAGGCAGATTCCGGCAAAATAATCAGATCGCTTTTGCCTAAATGTTGTGTAATCAGTTTTTGATAAATTTCCAGCGTGGAATATAAATAATCAGGATCCCATTTCAGATTTTGTTCTATGTTGCCCTGCAGCAAGGTAACACGAAGCGGTTCATTTTGAACGGGCTTTACGAAATCAATGCGTTGCGCATAAGCGCTCAAACCGCCAACCCCTGCCAACAGCACCGCATTGAACAGCGCTATTTTCGGATTTTTCCCGTTAAACAAGGCAGAAACACCATTAAAAATACTCGCACTCGCCCACACAGTAAAAAACGTTAAGCCGGTTACGCCAAAAATCGGCGCAATGCCTGAAAACGGGCTGTCGATCTGCGTATAGCCGAATTGTAACCAAGGAAAGCCGGTAAACAGCCAGCCGCGTAAAAATTCGGTGAACGTCCAAATTACGCTGAAAATAACTGCACTTTGCACGTTAAAACGTTGTACTAAGTAAGTGAACAACATCGGATACAGCGCAAGATACGCCGAAAGTAAGCTCACCAAAAAATAACTTACGCCTAAAGAAGCACCACCGAATTGATGAATGCTGACATTCAACCAATTCACACCGAAGCAGAAAAAGCCCATAGACCATAAAAAGGTAGCAAAAAGTGCCGTGGACTTTTTCGATGTTTTTGCTACAAAAATCAAACCGAGCAGTGAGACATAAGCTAAGCCCCAATAATCAAAAGGAGAAAAAGCGAATATGCCGAGCACGCCGGAAACTAAGGCGATGAGGTAAATGATATATTTATTCATAAATAATAATATTGCGTTTACGAATAGAACGAGGGTTACGCAGAGCTTAAAATAAAGAAAGGTATTACTCCGCCTTTTCTTCCATCACATCTATCTCTGATAAATGTTCGTCCGGAACGGTGACGCGCAGTTGAATTAAACGACGGCTATCTGCGGAAGTGACTTTAAACTGTAATTTTTCCAAGGTAATTTCTTCACCGCGTTTCGGTAAATAACCGAAGGCTTGCATGATCAAACCGCCGATAGTATCAACTTCCTCATCGTTAAAATGCGTGTTGAATTGTTCGTTGAAATCGTCAATATCGGTTAACGCCCGCACGGCGTAAGTATGACGGGAAAGTTGGCGAATATCGGCAATTTCTTCTTCATCGAATTCATCCTCAATATCACCGACGATTTGTTCCAAGATATCTTCAATGGTCACTAACCCAGACACCGCACCAAATTCATCCACCACAATCGCCATATGAAAACGTTCAGATCGAAAATCTTTCAACATACGATCTACGCGTTTACTTTCCGGTACAATCACTGTGGGTCTTAAAAGTTTTGATAAATCAAACTCTTCCGAGTCTTCACGCAAAAATTTCAATAAATCTTTGGCGTGTAAAATGCCGGCGATATTATCGCGATCATCCGCATCCGCAATGACCGGAAAACGTGAATGTGCCGATTCGATAATCGTGTTGAGGCACGTATTTAAATTTTGTTGATCTTCAATAAAAACGATTTGCGAACGAGGAATCATAATATCGCGCACACGCAATTCGGCAATTTCCATCACGCCTTCAATCATTTCGCGGGTGTTTTGGTCGATTAAGTCGTTTTGTTCGGAATCTCGGATTACTTCTACCAAATCGTCGCGATTTTTAAGTTCGCCTTGAAAGAAGCGCCCGAAAAGGGATTGGAAAAAAGATTTTTTAGTAACTTCAGCTGGGTTAGTCGAGTGTTCTTCGTTCATAAAAATTAACAATATTACTATCGAATTGATGGGCAAAAAGTACCATATTTACCGCCAAAGCGCAAAAGGAAGCGCCCAAACGCTATAAAATTTTAATCAAATACAAAAATCAATTGAAAACGGCGCAAATCTTTATTGATCTGCGCCGTCTTTAATTTGGTGTCCGCGACAGGACTTGAACCTGCACACCGGTTAGGGCATTAGGACCTGAACCTAACGTGTCTACCAATTCCACCACACGGACTTTTTCAAGCGTTTTACAACGCATTAAAAAGGTTGCCAATTATACAGAAAAAAATGGGTTACGCAAAAATACTTACGGTATTATCTAGCAAGTGCATAACATATCAAAGTGAAGTGTAAGTCCAAAATAGCACCGCATTGGAAGCTACTTCAATGCGGTGCTATTTTGTAAGGTCATTTCAGCTTTGTGCAACAGCCACATAATTTTGAGCACTTGGCATTTTCACCATATTTTTATTTACTCGGTTCCTTAAACCGATATTCCGTCCATTGATAATATTCCTCACCGGCTTTCACAATGCCACCGTAGTTTTGCCATTCAGGGTGATTGGGCGTGTCGGGAAGACATTGGGTTTCCAACGCAACACCACTGTAATCGGCATATTGCGTGTCATGTCGAGTGGGTGTGCCTGAAAGACAATTTCCAGTATAAACCTGCAATGCCGCCTGTGAGGTAAGCACTTCCAAATGCAAATCGTCATTTGGTGAACTGAGCAAAACACAAGGTTTTTGCCAGGCTTTGTTGACGACAAAAGAATGATCGTAGCCCTTGGTGGCAAGCTGTTCGCCTTGCATAAAATCCTGTTGAATCGGCTTGGCAACGCGAAAATCAAAACTGGTGCCGACAACGTGTTTTAACGGCGAATTGGGAATCCCTTCGCTATCTACCGGCAAATAGAAATCCGCATTCAGACGCAAGCGGTGATGACGAACATCTGTCCCCAGCTCAGCGTTTTCTAAATTGAAATAAGCGTGGTTAGTTAAATTCAATGCCGTATCCTGATCGCTTTTCCCCGCATACTCAATTTTGACTGAATTTTCTTCCGTTAAAGTGTAAGTCACCGTCACATCCACATTACCCGGAAAGCCTTGATCGCCATCGGCAGAATGCAAGGAAAAACACACGAAATTTTCACCGCACT
>NZ_DBHLAM010000023.1:0-3346 GCF_057314195.1 Rodentibacter sp.
AAAATCAGTTAGCGAAATACAGTGTTTAATCTGCTGATTTTTCTTGCTTTTTTAGGTAGGGAGCAGCCGCCTTCGGGCGGCTGTGTGTTGAAACGATTTTGAGTGCAATATCAAAGATCTTTTTGGATGCAGCCGCCTTCGCGCGGCTGTGTGTTGAAACCTCTTTTATGGCTAATTCGGCGTAAGTAGTTGATGTAGTTGTCTTAGATTGAGATGCTCAATCAGCACCGCATTGGTAGCTATCTTGACGGCGTATTAAAATATACATAAAGCTAAATATGAATGAATTATCTTTTATTTATTTGATGGCGGGGAACACACTGTAAATGCAAATATGCTAATAATGAGACTTAACAGCTAACACTCCCGTTTAGGTGAAATATCGAGAGCTCGGTAAGTAATATGATTTCCTATTTATCCCCTCCTTTTATGCCGAGATTCTAGGCAACTTTATTTCTCTTACATTCATTGAAAAACCATCAATCATCAGCAGTCTCCCGCACAAATTTTTGCCGATTTTTAACTGCACTTTGAGCGCTTCCAGGGCTTGAATGGCGCCGACAATGCCTACGATCGGCGCGAGTACGCCGGCTTCGACACAGCTTAATAGATTTTGTCCGAACAGTCGGCTGAGATCGCGATAGGAGGGCGTGCCGGGTTCGTAAGTGAACACAGAAACCTGTCCTTCCATTCTAATTGCCGCGCCGGAAATCAATGGAACTTTCGCTTTTTCACATTGGCGATCCAGTTGATTGCGAATTTCGACATTGTCGGTGCAATCTAAAATTATGTCAAAATGAGGCAGAATTTCGGCGAGCTTTTCTTCGTCGAGTTTAGCGTTGATCGTGTCGATTTTAACATGCGGATTAAGTTGGAGGAGGGCAATTTTGGCGGATTCCACTTTGGGCATTTCAAGCCGGGCGTCGCAATGCAACACTTGACGTTGTAAGTTTGAAAGGGAAACCGTATCGAAATCAAGCAATGTAAGATGGCCAACGCCGGCTGCCGTAAGATATTGTGCGGCGGCGCAACCCAAGCCGCCTAAACCAACGATAAGCATCTTGCTGTCTTTGAGCTTTTCTTGCCCGTCGAAATCTACCGCTTTGAGAATAATTTGGCGGTTGTAGCGCAATTCTTCTTGGTAACTTAATTCAGCCATGGCTAACTCAAAAGATGGTTGAAGGGTTCAATGGTTACTGTTTCGCCCGCTGCCACATTGCCGCGTTCTTGTTCCAATACGATAAAACAGTTACTTTTTACAAACGCGCTAAACAGATGTGAGCCTTGGAAACCGACCGGTTGTACTTCAATTTGGCCTTGCGCATTCACTTGGTAAAAACCACGCTGAAAATCTAAACGCCCCGGTGCTTTTTTCAAATTAGTAGCGGCAACGGCTTGCAAGTGCGGCGGATTTTTCCAATGTTTTTGTCCTTGCAGTTTGGCAATAAGCGGTTGCACTAGTTGGTAGAAGGTGACCAGCGCAGAAACCGGATTGCCCGGCAAACCGCAGAACCATGCGTTGTCCAATTTACCGAAAGCGAAGGGCTTACCAGGTTTTATAGCGATTTTCCAGAAATTCACTTGGCCGATTTTTTCTAATACGGCTTTGGTGAAATCCGCTTCGCCTACAGAAACACCACCGCTGGTGAGTACTAAATCCGCTTGGCGTTGTGCAGCAATAAAGGCTTTTTCGAATTCCGTTTCATTGTCCGGTAAAACACCGAAATCAATGACTTCGCAATGGAGCTTTTCTAATAATAATTTCACGGTGAAACGGTTAGTGTCGTAAATTTGTCCCGCTTGTAACGGTTTGCCTACTTCCACCAGTTCGTCGCCGGTAGAAAGTACGGCGACTTTTAAACGGCGGTAACATTTTACTTCGGCGATACCAAGAGAGGCCAACAGCGGCAAGGACACCGCATTGAGTGGTGCACCTTGTTGTAGCACGATGTCGCCTTCTTTTACGTCTTCGCCGATGCGCCGAATATTTTGGTTCGGTTTTGGCAATTTGGTAAATGTTACGCTGCCGTCTTCATTCACTACGGCGTCTTCTTGCATCAGCACCGCATCGGCGCCTTCCGGGAGC
This sequence comes from Rodentibacter sp., assembly GCF_057314195.1. Lineage (NCBI taxonomy): Bacteria > Pseudomonadati > Pseudomonadota > Gammaproteobacteria > Pasteurellales > Pasteurellaceae > Rodentibacter > Rodentibacter sp. The sequence goes on from NZ_DBHLAM010000023.1 coordinate 2,087, forward strand.
ATTGCGCCGGTCATAATTCTCACTGCACTAAGCGGTGACCATTCTTCTTGAAACGGTTTGCCGGCAAAGGATTTGCCCGCCACGGAAAGTGTTAAAGATTGTTGCAAATCCGCTAAACGCACGGCATAACCGTCCATGGCTGAGTTATCGAAGGAAGGCACGTTAATCGGTGAAATCACGTCTTCGGCACAAATTCGATTGGCCGCGTCTTGTAAATTGAGGGTTTCGCTTTGAGTCGGAAAGGTTAATTGCTCAAGCATTTGCGCACGGGCTTGTTCCAATGTAAGCATAGAAAATCCTTATTTGAGAAAAATTGTCGTTCATTCTATCGCTAAAGGCGGATTCATTCAAATTAGCAATTTTTCTCATTTTACCAGCCGTCTGTCCTTTGCTAGAATACCGCATCATTTTTTTAGGAAAGATTGTTATGAACGAAATTTCACCCGATATTCTCTCTTCTGATGCGGTTAGCGTGCGCAATGCCTTGATTGCCAAGGGGATTGAAACGCCGATGCTTGACCCCGCGCAAAGCAAAGAGAAACGCCGTACGGGAATTGCAAAACATATGCGCGAAGTGATGGCGTTGATCGGGCTTGATTTGCGAGATGATAGCTTGGAAGAAACGCCGAATCGATTGGCGAAAATGTTTATCGATGAAATTTTTAGCGGAATGGATTACGCCAATTTTCCGAAAATGACGAAAATCAAAAATCAAATGAAAGTGAGTGAAATGGTGCAAGTGAACGATATTACGTTGACGAGTACTTGCGAGCATCATTTTGTCACTATTGACGGGCAAGTTTGTGTGGCTTATTACCCGAAAGATTGGGTTATCGGGCTTTCTAAAATTAACCGCATCGTGTCTTTTTTCGCGCAACGCCCGCAAGTCCAAGAGCGTTTAACTGAGCAGCTTTTGGTTGCGTTTCAAACTATTTTGGAAACTGATGATGTGGCGGTGTATGTGAAAGCGACTCACTTTTGCGTGAAAGCACGCGGCATTAAAGATACCCACAGCTATACGGTAACGTCTGCTTACGGCGGCGTGTTTTTGCAAGATCGCGATACGCGTAAAGAATTTTTGGCGACAATTCGGAAGTAAAAATGACATTATGAAATAGGACCGCATTGGAGCCCCGTCAAACGGGCATTCAATGCGGTCCTCTTTTATAACCTTAATAATAAGGTTAAGAAGAGCCGATTAAAGGTCGAAATCGTCGAAATCTTTGGTGTCCACTTTGGAGTCAATTTGACCCACAAGAT
>NZ_DBHLAM010000024.1:0-11877 GCF_057314195.1 Rodentibacter sp.
AAAACAATTCGCAACTGCTAAATTCGTTGAAAGTGTTGACGTTGCAGTAAACTTGGGTATCGACCCGCGTAAATCCGATCAAAACGTACGTGGTGCAACTGTATTACCACATGGTACCGGTCGTGAAGTGCGTGTTGCCGTGTTCACTCAAGGTGCTAACGCCGAAGCTGCAAAAGCGGCGGGTGCCGATTTAGTGGGCATGGAAGATTTGGCTGAACAAGTTAAAAAAGGCGAAATGAACTTCGACGTAGTTATCGCTTCTCCTGACGCAATGCGCGTTGTTGGTCAGTTAGGTCAAGTATTAGGCCCGCGCGGTTTAATGCCGAATCCAAAAGTGGGTACCGTAACGCCAAACGTTGCTGAAGCAGTGAAAAACGCGAAATCTGGTCAGATCCGTTATCGTAATGATAAAAACGGTATCATTCACACTACTATCGGTAAAGCGAACTTCTCCGAAGCACAATTAAAAGAAAACCTTCAAGCGTTGTTAGCCGCTTTAACTAAAGCGAAGCCTACTACCTCCAAAGGTATCTTTATTAAGAAAGTTAGCCTTTCTACCACGATGGGTGCCGGTGTAGCAATCGATCAAACTTCTTTATAGTTTAAACAGTCGTTTAAAAATTAAACCGTGCTTTGGGTAACCGAAACGCGGTTTTTTGTTCAAGTTTATTTATAAAAATTCCAATGCGAACATATAGGCGGCAATTAATAATAAAATTGTTGCTAATAATTTTCGGGTTAATACAGGGGATATTAAGCCGCGTAAACGCATAGAAAAAAAACTCATTCCAAAAGAACCAATGGTAACCAGTCCGACAATCAGAAAATTCACATAACCGAATTGTCCGCTTAAGGTCACGTTAAATAAGACTTCGCGCGTAAGGTAAGCATATAAATTACCGATACCGCCGATAATCATCATGTAATTGGTATAAACTGCGATTTGTTGGGTTTTTACACCTTTGAGTTGGCCAATCAATGGAGCCAGAATCGAACCACCGCCGATGCCGGTAATACCGGCAACTAAACCACCTGCGCAACAACTGATGCCGCCTTTTAGGCGTTCCAATGCGGTGCTCTTGGAGCAGTTCGGGTTTTCTTCGCGCGAAGACGTAAAAAATGTTTTTAATGCCAGTGCGCCGAGACTAACGGTAAATACCAAGCTAATCATCAAGCTGGAAAAATAGAAACTTAGTTCAAATCCGATTTGTACACCGATAATCATGGCTATTGACCAGAACAACATATTAAGGTAATCAATTTTGATTTTTTGCCGACGGAAAAAAAGCAAATTAATGGTTGCCGTGCACATCACGATCGTAAGTGATGTGGCGGCAATCATTTGCAGCGGTAATTCGGGAAAAAGTGTCCGTAAGATCGGCACCATCAATACGCCTCCGCCGATGCCGAAAATCGCCGAGACCATATTGGTGAACAGACCGCAAATCAGTAAAATACAAATCGTGCTAATTGCCATCATTTATCTCCATTCAAGGCTCAGTTCTATTCTGGAGGTAACAAGCAGGGTGTGCTTATGATCGCTATCATATCTCGGACAAATTTTTCTTTGTATGATGCGGAACGTATGAAAAGGATGATTTATGAACGCATTTCAACTTATGGCAAAACCTACCGGTTCAATTTGTAATTTGGCTTGTCAATATTGTTTTTATTTGGAAAAGCCGCATTTGAATCAACGTGCCATGAGTGATGCGGTGCTAGAACGCTACGTCAAATCTTACCTTGAAAATGCGCCTCAGCAACAAGTGACATTTCTTTGGCAAGGCGGTGAACCGACCATGGCCGGGTTGGATTTTTATCAGAAAGTGATTGATTTTCAAAGTAAATATTCCGCCGGCAAACAAATCGAAAACGCGTTGCAAACTAATGGCATATTGCTGAATGCCGATTGGTGTCAATTTCTGCGCGATAATCAATTTTTAGTCGGTTTATCCATCGACGGCCCCGAACATTTGCATGACGCTTATCGCTTAACTAAAAACGACAAGGGAACTTTCCGGCAAGTCATGGATGCGCTGAATTTGTTAATTCATTACCAGATCCCTTTCAACACGCTCACCGTGGTACATAACCTGAATGTACAATATGGTAAAGAAGTTTACCGTTTTCTCAAACGTATCGGCTCGCCATATATGCAATTTATTCCGCTAATGGGTGATTACTCACAACAGCCCTCTGCGAAAGATTACGGTCAATTTTTAGTGGATATTTTTGATGAATGGTATGCCTATGATGTGGGAAAAATCGGTATTCAGTTTATTGAACAGTGGTTTATGGCGTATTTGGGGTTGCAGCCCGGGCTTTGCATTTTTCGAGAAACCTGCGGTGATCAGCCGGTGATTGAGCAAAACGGCGATATTTACAGCTGCGATCACTATGTTTATCCCGCCTATAAACTCGGCAACTTGATTGAAACACCTTTGCGCTTGCTTATCGACTCGCCTCAACAAAAACGTTTCGGCGCGATGAAGTCCTTTCTTTCCGAGCGTTGCCAGGCCTGTAAGTTCCGTTTCGCTTGCCACGGAGGTTGCCCAAAGCACCGCATTGCAGAGGGGTTTGGCGCGCCGCATAATCGATTTTGTGAAGCCTATTATCGTGCGCTTTCTCATATGGATCCTTATTTGCGGCAGTTTGTCGCTTCATTTCGCGGGCAATAAAAAATACGGTCAAATTGACCGTATTTTTTGTTTAGCTTACAAATTATTTATTTAATTTTGCTTTGTAAGTTGGGTTCATCAAGTTTTCGACGGAAAGGATGTCGTCCAATTGTTCTTTGGTTAACAAGCCTTTTTCCAACACCACTTCACGCACACCTTTACCGGTTTGGGCACAGATTTTACCCACTAAGTCGCCGTTGTGGTGACCGATGAACGGGTTCAAGTAAGTGACGATACCGATAGAATTGTAAACATAGTTTTCGCAAGTTTCTTTGTTTACAGTGATGCCGTCTACGCATTTATCGCGTAAGTTCACGCAAGCGTTGCCTAAAATTTCAATGGATTCAAACATTGCTTGGACAATCACAGGTTCCATTACGTTTAATTGTAATTGACCGGCTTCAGCCGCGAAGGTCACGGTAGTGTCGTTACCGATGACTTTGAAGCAAACTTGGTTTACCACTTCTGGCACAACCGGGTTCACTTTGGCCGGCATGATAGAAGAACCGGCTTGTAATTCCGGCAAGTTAATTTCCTTAATGCCTGCACGAGGACCGGAAGAAAGTAAACGTAAGTCGTTACAGATTTTTGATAATTTCACCGCCGTGCGTTTTAATGCGCCATGTACGGAAACATAGTCGCCACAGTCTGCAGTCGCTTCGATTAAATGTTCCGCGCCGCTGCAATGTAAGCCGGTGACTTGCGATAAATATTTAATCACGGTCGGTACATAACCTTGTGGTGTATTTAGGCCGGTACCGATTGCGGTGGCACCTAAATTCACTTCAAGCAACTCGGACGCCGCGGCTTTAAGATGTTTCACTTCTTCTGCCATTAATACGGCAAAGGCTTTGAATTCTTGACCGACGGTCATCGGCACCGCATCTTGTAATTGGGTACGGCCCATTTTTAACACTTTATCGAATTCTTTTGCCTTATTTTCAAAGCCTTGTTGTAAATAAGAGACTTTTTCAAGCAGTTTAATGATGCTGTTATACACGGCGATATGGAAACCGGTAGGGTAAGCATCGTTAGTCGATTGGCTGGCGTTCACATGATCCATTGGGTCAAGGTATTTATATTCGCCTTTTTTATGGCCCAAAACTTCCAATGCAAGGTTGGCAATGACTTCATTAGTATTCATATTTACGGAAGTACCTGCACCACCTTGATAAATATCAGAAGGGAATTGATCCAAACATTTGCCATTTACTAATACTTCGTCACAGGCTTTGACAATGGCTTCGGAAATATCTTTTGGAATGGCACCCAGTTCGCCGTTCGCCAATGCGGTGGCCTTTTTCACCATCACCATGCCGCGAACAAATTCCGGTACATCAGAAATCGTTACGTTAGAAATATTGAAATTTTCGACCGCTCTTAGAGTATGAATTCCCCAGTAAGCATCGGCCGGTACTTCACGTTCGCCAAGTAAATCTACTTCTGTTCTAAATTGAGTCATATTAATCACCTATATGGGTTAGTTAGCTTGTTTGCCATTATAGAAATTTACCGAAGAAAAAAATTGATGAAGATCACGTTTTAAATAGGGTATTCAAGAGATATTTTCATTTTTCGGATTAATTTTTTTAGGGCGATTTTTTTTATTTTTGCCCTTGAAAGGTAAATTTTTCGCCTCATATAGGGGACGCATTTAAACTTTAACTTTTTAAGAAGGAAATTAACAATGAATATTCGTCCATTACACGATAAAGTCATTTTAAAACGTGAAGAAGTAGAAACGAAATCTGCCGGCGGCATCGTGCTCACCGGTTCTGCTGCTACCAAATCCACCCGTGCCAAGGTGTTGGCAGTTGGTCCTGGACGCTTACTGGAAAACGGCAGCGTACACCCAATGCACGTGAAAGTTGGTGATATCGTGATTTTCAGCGATAGCTACGGTGTGAAAACTGAAAAAATCGACGGTGAGGAAGTACTTATTCTTTCTGAAGATGATATTTTAGCCATCGTGGAATAAGTAAAAGATACTTTAAAAAATAACTAGACTTTATATATGGTGAACTGACTGATTCACCGAGAAATAAACGTTTAAACTAAGGTGGGTGAACAAACCCGCTCTATGAAATAAAAGGAAATTAAATATGACAGCTAAAGACGTAAAATTCGGTAATGACGCACGTGTAAAAATGTTAAACGGTGTGAATATCTTAGCCGATGCAGTAAAAGTAACGTTAGGCCCAAAAGGTCGCAATGTGGTATTAGACAAATCCTTCGGTGCTCCAACCATCACTAAAGACGGTGTTTCCGTGGCGCGTGAAATTGAACTGGAAGATAAATTTGAAAACATGGGTGCACAAATGGTGAAAGAAGTGGCGTCCAAAGCAAATGACGCAGCAGGTGATGGCACTACCACTGCGACTGTGTTGGCACAAGCTATCGTAAACGAAGGCTTAAAAGCGGTTGCTGCCGGTATGAATCCAATGGATTTAAAACGCGGTATCGACAAAGCAGTAAGTGCGGTGGTTGCCGAACTTAAATCTCTTTCCAAACCTTGTGAAACCTCTAAAGAAATCGAACAGGTGGGTACCATTTCGGCAAACTCTGATAGCATTGTAGGTCAGTTGATCGCACAAGCTATGGAAAAAGTAGGTAAGGAAGGCGTGATTACCGTAGAAGACGGTACCGGTTTGGAAGACGAATTGGATGTGGTTGAAGGGATGCAATTCGATCGTGGTTACCTTTCTCCGTATTTCATCAACAAACCTGAAACAGCCACCGTGGAATTAGACAATCCGTTTATCTTGTTAGTAGATAAAAAAATCTCTAATATCCGCGAATTGTTGCCTGTGTTGGAAGGTGTGGCCAAAGCGGGCAAACCGTTATTAATCATTGCGGAAGATGTTGAAGGCGAAGCTTTGGCTACATTGGTTGTGAACACTATGCGCGGTATCGTAAAAGTGGCTGCGGTGAAAGCACCGGGTTTTGGCGATCGCCGTAAAGCAATGTTGCAAGATATTGCCATTTTAACTGCCGGTACAGTAATTTCCGAAGAAATCGGTATGGAATTGGAAAAAGCGACATTGGAAGATTTAGGTCAAGCGAAACGTGTTGTGATCAATAAAGACAACACCACAATTATTGACGGTATCGGCGATGAAGCACAAATTCAAGGTCGTGTGGCGCAAATTCGCCAACAAATCGAAGAATCCACTTCCGACTATGACAAAGAAAAATTGCAAGAGCGCGTGGCTAAATTAGCCGGCGGTGTTGCTGTGATTAAAGTTGGTGCGGCAACTGAAGTGGAAATGAAAGAGAAAAAAGCCCGCGTGGAAGACGCCTTACATGCAACCCGTGCTGCGGTGGAAGAAGGTATCGTTGCCGGCGGTGGCGTGGCATTAATTCGTGCGGCAAACAAAGTAGCCGGGTTACAAGGCGATAACGAAGAGCAAAATGTGGGTATTAAACTAGCACTTCGTGCAATGGAAGCACCGTTACGTCAAATTGTGGCAAATGCCGGTGAAGAAGCTTCTGTAGTCGCTAATGCAGTGAAAAACGGTGAAGGTAACTTTGGTTATAATGCCGGCACTGAACAATACGGCGATATGATCGCAATGGGTATTTTGGATCCGACTAAAGTGACCCGTTCTGCTTTACAATTTGCAGCGTCCGTTGCAGGCTTAATGATCACTACTGAGTGTATGGTCACTGAATTACCAAAAGATGACAAAGCTGACCTAGGTGCCGCCGGCATGGGTGGTATGGGAGGCATGGGCGGAATGATGTAATTTCCCCCGTATGAAATAAAAGTGCGGTCGTTTTTCCGAAAGGAAAAGCGATCGCTTTTTTATTTTTAAAGGATTACACTAAGGCCCATTTTTACTCTGGAAACAAATAATGGCGATTTCTCAAATTGAATTAAATCAACAACTTAAAACAGCCGGTGTAGGTATTAACGTTAGCGAGCTTCACGGTTTTTTAAGCGGCTTAATTTGTGGTGGCATAAAAGATCAAAGTTGGCAACCGTTACTTTATCAATTGACTCACGATAACCACGCTTATCCGACAGCACTTTTGGCGCAGGTTAGCGAGCTTTACCAACAAATTTCAGTGGAACTTGCTAATGTCAAAAGTTTTGCTTTTGAATTGGGTTTAACGGGAAATGAAAGCGTGTTTGCGCGTGCCGACAGCCTTTCCGAATGGGCGAATCATTTTTTATTAGGCTTGGGCCTGGCGCAACCACATTTAGAACAAGAAAAAGGCGAAATCGGTGAGGCCGTGCAGGACTTGCATGAGATTTGTCAACTTGGTTACGACGAAGATGATGACGAAGAAGAAATGAATGAAGCGTTGGAAGAGATTATTGAATATGTGCGTACGATTGTCGCGTTGTTTTATATTCGGTTTAACCAAACGTCGAATACGGTAAAGCCAATGTTGCATTAATTAAGAGGAAAAAGGGAAATGGATCTGGCTTATAGTGCAGCATTACCGCAAGAAGAATTTATTGAACGCCGTCGACGCGTTTGGGCGCAAATGCGGCCGAATTCGGCGTTATTGGTATTTTCTGAAATTGAAAAACGTCGTAATAACGATTGCGAATTTCCTTTCCGGCAAGACAGTTATTTTTGGTATCTCACCGGTTTTCATGAGCCCAATGCGGTGCTGTTATTGATAAGCACCGAGCAAGCGAAAAAGGCGATAATATTTCTTCGTCCGCGCGATCCGTTACAGGAAACATGGCACGGGCGTCGTTTAGGCGTGGAACGCGCGCCGCAGCAATTGGCGCTCGACGATGCTTACTCCATTGATGATTTCAATGCGGTGCTCTCCGAAGAGTGCAACAATTTGAGCGTACTTTATCACGCGGCGGGGCTTCATCCTTGGGCGGATGAATTGCTTGCCGGTAGTGCCATTGATTTTGCAGAAGTGCTTGATTGGCGCCCATTTGTAAACGAAATGCGTTTAATTAAATCGCTCAACGAAATTCGTTTAATTCAACAAGCGGCTCAAATTAGCGCATTAGCGCATCTCAAGGCGATGCAGGAAACGCGCCCGAATCGCCTTGAGTACGAAATCGAAAGCGAAATTTTGCACGAATTCAATCGTCATGGCGCGCGCTTTGCGGCTTATAACTCAATTGTCGCTAGCGGTGAAAATGCTTGTATTTTGCATTACACGGAAAATGATCAAGTGTTGAAAGACGGTGATTTGGTATTAATTGATGCTGGCTGTGAATTTGCGCTGTATGCCGGTGATATTACTCGCACGTTCCCGGTAAACGGCAAGTTTACCCAAGCGCAACGTGAGGTTTATGCGTTGGTATTAAGTGCGCAAAAACGAGCCATAGAATTGTTAGTACCGAGCGCTTCCATCAAAAAAGCAAATGATGAAGTGATTCGCATTAAAGTACAAGGTTTGGTCGAACTAGGAATTTTGCAGGGTGATGTAGATGAACTTATCAAACAAAAAGCGTATCGTCGATTTTATATGCACGGGCTCGGGCATTGGTTGGGATTGGATGTGCATGATGTCGGCGAATATGGTGAGGAACGCGGGCGTACTCTGGAAATCGGTATGGTACTTACCGTAGAACCGGGGCTTTATATTCCAAAAGACGCGGACATCCCGACAGAGTATCAAGGTATTGGTGTGCGTATTGAAGATAATCTTTTGATAACGGAGTATGGCAATAAAATTTTGACGGCAGCGGTACCAAAAGAGATAGACGAAATTGAGTATTTAATGCAAAAAAAACAAGAATTTTCCAAAATGTGATCTAGTGCAAGTTTTTCCGATCTTTGGAGTGCTACTATACTGGCGGAAAAAGGGTAAACCAATCAGATAAGGAGTCGATTATGTATAAACACGTTTTAGTCGCAGTGGATCTTTCCGAGGAAAGTGAGTTTTTGCTAAAAAAAGCAGTTGGCGTTGCAAAACGTAATGATGCGAAACTTTCGATTATCCATGTAGATGTAAATTTTTCGGATCTTTATACTGGATTGATTGATGTAAATATGTCTTCTATGCAAGACCGCATTTCAAGTGAAACTCAAAAGGCTTTATTAGATCTCGCAGAAAATGCCGGTTATCCGATTCAGGAAAAATTGAGTGGTAGCGGCGATTTAGGTCAGGTGCTTACCGATGCGATAGAGCAATATGATGTAGATTTATTGGTAACAGGTCACCATCAGGATTTTTGGAGTAAATTAATGTCTTCAACACGTCAGGTGATGAATACGATTAAAGTTGATATGTTAGTTGTTCCGCTTCGTGACGAATAAGTAACATTTATTTATTAGAAGTTTAAAAGATAAATAAATTTTAACCGCACTTTCTCAATCGTGTAGTGAAGTGCGGTTTTTATTTTGTAGTACATTTCTTAATAAGGAAGTTATTTTCTCCAAATAAAGACCGGTTTAAAGAATAAACAAAGGTGGGCGCTCATCAGTAAAAAGCCTTTCTCTAAATAAGGAAAATATGTGAGAATAGGGCGGTTTATTTTAAGTAATTTTTTAACAACAGGTTTATGATGAAAACAACAGCAGAAATTAGACAATCGTTCCTTGATTTTTTTCACAGCAAAGGGCATCAAGTCGTCGCAAGTAGCTCGCTTGTGCCTGAAAATGATCCGACATTACTTTTCACTAATGCGGGGATGAATCAGTTTAAAGATGTGTTTCTCGGTTTAGATAAGCGCGCTTATTCACGTGCTACAACGGCTCAGCGTTGTGTACGTGCCGGCGGCAAACATAACGATCTAGAAAACGTGGGCTATACCGCGCGCCATCATACATTCTTTGAAATGTTGGGTAATTTTAGTTTTGGCGATTATTTCAAACATGATGCCATTAATTTTGCATGGGAGTATTTAACTTCTCCGCAATGGCTTGGTTTACCGAAAGAAAAATTGTGGGTAACGGTGTATGAAACGGATGATGAAGCCTACAATATTTGGAACAAAGAAGTCGGTGTTCCGGTAGAGCGTATTATTCGTATTGGTGATAATAAGGGCGCGCCTTATGCTTCGGATAACTTCTGGGCAATGGGGGATACTGGTCCTTGTGGACCTTGTACCGAGATTTTCTACGATCACGGTGAGCATATTTGGGGGGGACCTCCGGGCTCACCAGAAGAAGACGGCGATCGCTATATTGAAATCTGGAACGTTGTATTTATGCAATACAACCGTCTTGCCGACGGTAGTATGGAAAAATTACCGCGTCCGTCTGTTGATACCGGTATGGGCTTAGAGCGCATCTCTGCCGTATTGCAGCATGTAAACTCAAACTATGATATCGATATTTTCAAAATACTTATCGCGAAAACCGCAGAAATTGTGGGTTCTACCGATTTAACTAATAAATCATTACGTGTAATTGCCGATCATATTCGTTCTTGTGCTTATTTAATTGCTGATGGCGTGATTCCGTCAAACGAGGGGCGAGGCTATGTTTTACGTCGTATTATTCGTCGAGCGGTACGTCATGGTCATTTGTTAGGGGCGAAAGAGGCGTTTTTCTATAAACTGGTTCCAACACTTATTGAGGTGATGGCGGACGCTGGTAAAGACGTAAAAAACAAACAAGTGGATGTTGAGAGATTGCTACGTTTAGAAGAAGAACAATTCGCTCGCACGCTTGAGCGAGGTTTAACACTTTTAGATGAGGCACTTTCCGAAGTGAAAGACGGCATACTTTCTGGCGAAGTTGCGTTCAAGCTTTACGATACTTATGGTTTTCCATTAGATTTAACTGCCGACGTGTGTCGCGAACGTAATATAGCAATCGATGAAGAAGGTTTTGAGCGCGAAATGGAAGCGCAACGTTTGCGCGCGCAAGCTGCCAGCCAATTTGGCGTGGATTACAACAATGTGGTTCGCGTCGAAGGCGAAACTAAATTTAAAGGCTACGGCGAATCAGAGTCTTTAGCGAAAATTATTGCACTTTTTTATGATGGTAAATCGGTAGAACAAATTTCTGCGGGGCAAAGTGCTGTGGTTGTGTTAGAAAACACACCATTTTATGCCGAGTCCGGCGGTCAAATCGGTGACCGTGGCTACTTAACCGCACAAGGCGTGGTATTTAAAGTAAAAGATACGCAAAAATATGGTCGAGTATTTGGGCATATCGGTGAGTTAGAACAAGGGACATTGTCCGTAGGGCAAACTTTGAATGCGGTGGTGGATAGCGAGCGCCGCAACCGAATTTCGCTTAACCACTCCGCAACCCACTTACTACACGCGGCATTACGTCAATTACTTGGTACCCACGTTGTGCAAAAAGGCTCTTTGGTTTCAGATTCCGCATTGCGTTTCGATTTCGCGCATCCTGAAGCGATTACTAAAGAACAACTTACTGACATTGAACGCCTCGTAAATCAAAAAGTGCGCGCCAATTTCTTGATTCAAACGGATATTATGGATGTTGAAGCCGCAAAAGCAAAAGGCGCTATGGCTTTATTCGGTGAAAAATATGCGGATCAAGTACGCGTGTTGACCATGGGGGATTTTTCCATTGAGCTTTGCGGTGGGATTCATGCAAAACGTACCGGTGATATAGGACTGTTCAAAATTATTTCGGAAACTGCAGTAGCGGCGGGAGTTCGTCGAATTGAAGCAGTGACCGGCGAAAATGCGATTGATTGGATGCTTAATCAACAACATGTTTTGGAACAATGTGCAGAATTATTGAAATCGGATGTGAACGTGCTCACTGATAAAATCCAGCAACTTCAAGATAAAGCGAAGAAAGCGGAAAAAGAACTTCAGGGCTTAAAAGAAAAAGCGGCAATGCGGGCTGGTTCTGATTTAGTCAAAAGTGCGATAAAAATCAATGGCGTTTCGATCATTGCACATCAATTTAATGGAATCGAAACAAAATCGCTCCGTGTTATGGTTGATGACTTAAAAAATCAACTTGGCTCGGGCATCATTGTATTCACATCAATTTTAGATGAAAAAGTCAACCTTGTCGTTGGCGTGACAAGTGATTTGACCGCCAAAGTAAAAGCCGGCGAACTGGTGAATTTAATGGCTCAACAGGTAGGTGGTAAAGGCGGTGGTCGTCCGGATATGGCAATGGCAGGAGGTTCCCGACCGGAAAATGCGGCGCAAGCAATTAAAGCGGCGCAAGACTGGTTAAACGAAAATCTGTAGTACAAGCCTTGGTCGGTGGGATGCCGACCGTTCCTTGATTGATAGGGATATCTAATAAATGCAAACTAAGGAGATAAAAGATGT
>NZ_DBHLAM010000024.1:11887-36360 GCF_057314195.1 Rodentibacter sp.
CGCCTAAAGAAGTATCCGTTCACCGAGAAGAAATTTACCAACGAATTAAACAGACACAAGATGAATCTGCAAATGGTTCAACTTAGTACAAATTAAATAATGGATTTTTAATTATGAAAGCAATTATTCCTGTTGCCGGTTTAGGCACGCGTATGTTACCTGCTACCAAAGCAATTCCTAAAGAAATGCTCACTTTGGTAGATAAACCATTGATTCAATATGTTGTAAACGAGTGTATTTCCGCCGGCATCAAAGAAATCGTGCTAGTAACTCACTCCTCAAAAAACGCTATCGAAAACCATTTTGACACTTCTTTCGAACTTGAAACGATGTTGGAAAAACGTGTTAAACGTCAACTTCTTGAAGAAGTTCGTTCTATTTGTCCGAAAGACGTGACGATTATGCATGTTCGTCAAGGTAATGCCAAAGGATTAGGTCATGCCGTTTTATGCGGTCGTCCGCTTGTCGGCGATGAACCTTTTGCCGTGGTGTTGCCGGACGTATTACTGGCCGACTTCAGTGCGGATCAGAAAAAAGAAAATCTAGCGGCGATGATTCAACGCTTTAACCAAACTCAAACCAGCCAGATTATGGTGGCGCCGGTCGCCCAAGAAAGTGTGAGCAGTTACGGTATTGCTGATTGTGGCGGTGTGCAATTACATGATGGTGAAAGCACTAAAATTGAAAGTATTGTTGAAAAACCCGCAGTAGATAAGGCGCCGTCTAATCTTGCCGTGGTCGGTCGTTATATTTTCTCGGCTGCAATTTGGGATTTATTGGAAAAAACGCCTGTTGGCGTAGGCGATGAAATTCAATTAACCGACGCCATTGATATGTTGATTGAAAAAGAAACCGTGGAAGCGTTCCATATGACCGGCGAATCGTTTGATTGCGGTGATAAGATCGGCTATATGGAGGCCTTTGTCGAGTACGGTATCCGTCACGCTAAACTTGGTAAGGAATTTAAAACCTTCATTAAGAATCTGGCGAAAACTTTATAAGGTCGGCGTTTTATATTAAAGAGCGGTTAATTTCCGCTCTTATCGTATTTAATGGTGAATGTATAAAACGACGGTCGAATCGTTACGGCTTTGCCGTTGTCCTCGGAAAATAGCACCGCATTGGAGATTTCAATGCGGTGCTATTTTCGTTATACGATGTCGTCGTTTACTTATTACAAAAATGCCGCAACATTATGGAAACGGCATTTTTACTCTTAATTTGTTATTTGCGTCGTTTGTTTTAAGACGTAATAGCCTGTAAGCGCGGAAATCGTCGAGCCGAGCAAAATACCTAAACGCGAAAGAGCGTTGACGCTTTCTCCGGCAGCCGCATCAAAGGCGAGACTGGCGAGAAACATGGACATTGTGAAACCGATGCCGCATAACATCGCGACCGCGAAAATTTGTTTAAAGTTGATGCCTTGCGGCAATTTGGCGATACCTAGTTTTACTGCAAGGTAACTGAAGCCGAATACGCCGACCGGTTTGCCGATGAGTAATCCCAACGTAATCGCAAACAATAGCGGCGAGGAAAGCATAGAGAAATCCAAACCATCGAAACTGACGCCGGCATTGGCGAAAGCAAACAGCGGCAAAATGAAGAAAGAGGCCCAAGGTGCGAGCATATGTTCAAATTCTTCCAATAGTTTTTTACCGTTTGCGGCTTTTAATGGAATACAAAAGCCAATAATTACGCCGGCAAGCGTGGCGTGTACGCCGGATTTTAATACGGAGGCCCATAAAATCGTACCAACCAGCATATAGGCGCCGAGTGAGGCGACTTTAAAGCGGTTTAATGCGAACAGTAAGATGATGGCGACGGCAGCAGCAATGAGAGCCGGTACGCTTAACCCCTGCGAGAAGAAGAGGGCGATCACCACAATGGCGCCCAAGTCATCAATAATAGCGAGCGCAAGTAAAAAAACTTTTAACGACAACGGTACTTGTTTACTGAGTAACGCCATAACGCCTAGCGCGAAGGCGATGTCGGTGGCCATTGGGATTGCCCAACCGTCGGCGAGCGTCGGATCTTGGCGGGCGATGAATAAGTAAACCAACGCGGGAATCAGCATCCCGCCGATTGCGGCGATAGCGGGAAAAATCGCTTGTTGGTAGTCGGAAAGGGAACCTTCAAGCAATTCACGTTTGACTTCTAAACCGACTAATACGAAAAATACCGCCATAAAACCGTCATTGATCCAGTGAATTAACGTTTTATCGATGGAAAATAGACCTACTCGTACGCTCACTGGTAAGTTGAGAAAATCATGGTACGCACCGTTTAAAGGCGAATTGGCGAATACCATGGCGATAAATGCGGAGCAAAGCAGCGCGATGCCGCCGGCGGATTCAAGTTGAAAAAATCGTTTTATGAGCTGTAACACTAAAATCTCTCCAAAAAATTAAAAATAAAATAACAAAAATTTAATGAAGGCCGGATATTACCATAAATCTTCTACTGTGCAGAAAATATTGATTGGAAAGTTGAAGTGTCGGATCAGCACCGCATTGGAAGCCTGCATTGAAGGAATCGGCGAATGTTAAACGCGACAACGCATAAGTCTTGTTGAAATTTTGAAAAACCTATCTGATTAATTCTGCATTTTCGTAATGGGTCGGCGTGGAATTTGTAGTAAAATGGCGCACCTTTTTGTGACTAGAGAAAATTATGTTTACCGGTAAAGATGTTGTCGTTTTGGGCATGATGATTTTTGCGCTGTTTTTAGGTGCGGGGAATATTATTTTCCCGCCGATGGAAGGTTTTACCGCCGGCACGCACTGGGCAACAGCTTCTTTGGGGTTTGTGCTCACCGGCGTGTTAATGCCGTTTATTACGTTGGTCGTTGTTGCAGTGCTCGGACGCGGGGAAGCGCTAACGCGAGATTTGCCGAAATGGGCTGAGGTGTTGTTTCTTGCCACCTTATATTTGGTCATCGGCTCTTTATTCGCGATGCCGCGGGTAACCAATGTTGCTTACGAAATGGCGTGGCAGCCGCTAAATTTAACTGAAGACAGCGCGACCGCGCATTTTGTTTTCTCCGTATTGTTTAACATTGTCGGCATGCTTTTTATGCTACGTCCGAATACCATTATTTCTACGGTGGGCAAATTTATGACGCCGGCGTTGCTGGTATTGTTACTTATCGTGGCGACGACCGTATTAATTTTTCCGCTTTCTGATATCGTCGAACCGAGTAAAAGTTATGCCGCCGGTCCGGCGATTACGGCAGGACTTATCAGCGGTTATCAAACGATGGACGTATTGGCGGCGATTGCTTTCGGTGGCATTGTGGCGCGCGCCTTGGCAGTGCGTAATGTGTCTTCTGTACAAAAAGTGATGAAATATACCATTTCCGCCGGTTTTATTTCGGTGTTGTTATTGGCTGCATTGTATTTTTCTCTGTTTTATTTGGGAGCGACCAGTGCGCAAGTCGCGCAAGATGCCTCCAATGGCGGACAAATTTTCGCCCGTTATGTAAATGCGTTGTTCGGTTCGGACGGCACTTGGATTATGGCCGGCATCATTATTCTGGCGAATCTTACTACGTTGGTTGGCGTCACTAGCGCCTGTGCGGATTATTTCTCGAAATTCCATGTGCGGTTATCCTATCCGTTTTGGGTGGTGCTCTTTACTGTTTTAACCACAACAGTGGCGCAAACCGGTTTAACGGAACTCTTACGCATCACTATTCCGGCGTTGTTATTGATTTATCCGGTAGCGATTATGCTGGTATTTCTACAAATCATTCGTCATAAACTGCCGAATATTAAAGCGAGCTATTACTTCACGTTATCCGTAACCGTTTGCTTTAGCGCTTGCGACAGCTTGAAAAATATCGATTTACTGCCGCAGTTCCTGGAAAATTGGCTCACTCACTTACCACTGTATGCAGATGGTATGGCTTGGCTAATTCCGTCCTTGGCAGTATTGATTTTGTCTTTTTTGCTGAGAAGAAAAGCGCACCAAACAAAATAAAAAATACCGAGCGTTGGCTCGGTATTTTGTTTTATCCGAAGGTGAAAAATGCCTGCGTTTTCGGCGGATTTCTTATGCTTTCAGGGGTACGAGTAACAAGCATTGATCTTCCGCAATGACTTTAAACAGCAAATCAATATTCGGATGTTTGCCCGGGTGGGCTTTCGCATCTTGCACATGTTCGGCAAACCAGACTATGCCTTGTTGTGCCGACGTGCGATCTAATCGACCGTTGAATTTTTCCGCCAGCGCATGATAAAGACGCAACGAACCGAGTTTGCCGGGCGCGGCGGGAATATGCCAAAGGATCTCGTCGCCGCATTTTACGTTTAGACCGGTAAGATGATCGATAGCGGGTAACTGGTTTAAAATTTCATCAAAATTCATTTTGCCTTCCTGTTAGTTTATGAAATGACTTGCTCGCCATTCACTTCCCCGTTTTGCCCGATAAAACGTACTTCCGGCTGTAAATAAACGCCGAATTTGGCCGCGACGGTTTGGCGTATGTGGCGGGCGAGAGCAACCACCTCCGCCCCTGTGGCATTGCCCTTATTAATGAGCACAAGGGCTTGTTTTTCATGTACTGCGGCCGCGCCGATTCGGTAACCTTTGAGATTGCAGCGGTCGATTAACCAACCGGCGGCAAGTTTCACCGAACCATCGGATTGTGGGTAATGGGGAATTTCAAGCGCGTGATGTTCGGCACGTTTTTTTAATTCGTTGAATTGCTGCGCACTTACTATCGGATTTTTAAAGAAACTGCCCGCATTGCCCCATTCTTCCGGATTCGGCAATTTACTTTGACGGATGCGGCAAACTTCGTCGAACACTTGCTTGGCCGTGACGGTTTGCGCATTGAAATCGACCAAACTGCCGTATTTCAATATCGGCTGCCAATTTTTCGTCAGCTTCAGTCCCACCGCGGTAATCACATAGCCGTGTCGGTAACGATGTTTGAAAATGCTTTCGCGATAACCGAATTCGCATTGCCGCGCCGTTAAACGGAAGGTTTCAATGCGGTGCTGATCGAGCACCTCAACATACTCGCACAGATCTTTAAACTCTACACCGTAGGCACCGATATTTTGAATTGGTGCAGAACCGGCACAGCCCGGAATCAATGCTAAATTTTCCAAGCCACGGATATTTTGTGTGAGGGACCATTGCACCAGATGATGCCAATTTTCCCCGGCATTGACATGTAAATAGTGAAAATCTTCGTCTTCGCGATGGGTGATGCCTTGCAGACGATTGACGATGACGACGCCATTAAAATCCTCCAAAAACAGTACGTTGCTGCCTTGTCCTAAAATCAGTGTCGGTAAATTTTCCGCTTGGGCTGCTTGCCAAGCTTGCTGCAGTTGTTCAAGCGTTTGCACTTGGATGATTTTGCGCGCCTGGGCGGCAATATGAAACGTGTGAAAAGGTTGTAAATTCGGCATGCTCTTTCCTTAAAATAATGTGTGCGGCAATGTGATTTTTACCTGAGTGCCGCCTTGCGCGCGGCGACCGATATGCAATTCGGCGTTAAGTTGGTTACTGCGCTCGGTCATAATATTCAGGCCGTAATGACCTTCCGGCTCGTCTAAACTCGGAATACCGACGCCGTCGTCTTCGATTAAGATCTCGTATTCCCCTTCGGCATTAGTGCGGGCGTTAATTTCAATTGTGCTGCCTTGTGAATGTTTAATTGCGTTAAGCGCGGCCTCGCGCACGATTTGCAACAAATGCACCAGTTGTTGCGGATTCAAACTTTGCGACGGCAATTGGCTATTGACGCGCATTTGCATATCTGTTTGCGAACGTAAGGAATCAATTACCTGCTCCAGAGCCAGTTGCAAATTGGCTTCTTGCACGGTTAACCGGAAGGTCGCCAATAATTCACGCAATTGTGCGTAGCCGCCGGAAAGGGCTTGTTCAAAGTCGGCGATGATCGCCAAACTTTTGTCTTTGGACGATTCGTCTTCTTTCTTTAAATTATGCTTTAACAGGGTCAGTTGGATTTGCAAAAAGGACAGCACTTGTGCCAGAGAATCATGCAGTTCTCGCGCGATAATGGAACGTTCTTCCATCAATAAAAGTTGTTCTTGTTGGCGTTGGTTGTGGTGGAAATATAAGGCGCGCGATAGCATTTGAGCCAAGTTTTGCATCATTCGAGGATCGGGGCAAGGTAACCCGGCTTGCCAAGAAAGGACGCCAAAGGGCTTATTTTCTACCTTAAGCTCTTCAATTTGTAGAGTTCTGTCTTCTTGTTTTTCGCCGAAAGCGATATCCCAATGTTCTGCGCCTAGAACTTCCAATGCAATGTAACGTAAATGTTCGCTTACCCGAATGTGGTTGAGTAAGCGGCTGAGAATTTTATCGTTAATGGCATTGGCCGTAAGCAGTTGTGAACTTTGATAAAGCGTAGTCAAAGAACGGTTGGTTTGGCGCAATCTTTGCGTTTTTTCATTCACCGTTTCTTCTAAACGCGAATACAAATTGCCGAGTTCCGATGACATTTGGGTGAACACGCGGGATAGCGTTCCGAGCTCGTTATTTTTTTGCGTCTCCAACGGAATGTGGCTAAATTGACGCATTTGCACTTGCATACTGGCGCGGGTCAGCAATTTTAGCGGTTTTACTACTTCGCGCTGAGTAAACCAAATTACATAAGACACCATGCCGACAATCAGCAGCATCGCAAAACAGAGTACCAAAACTGTAAACAGCCATTTTTGCTCGCTAAAGCGTTGCAGTTCGAACACGAAATAATCAACTTCGCCGACATAATTAGTCAGATTGGCACGATAGGCCTCAATGTTATGTTTACGTGCGAAATCCGCCATCGAGGCCCAATGTACAAGGAGCGATTGATAAGATTGTTTCACCGCATCGGGCGTGAAAATTTGATGCTGAATTCCATCTAGCACGGGGGCGTGCAAGCTTTTTTCATAACGTTGAAGATTGTTTTCCACGCTTTCGGGATGATTTTCCATTTCATACAGCAAACGATAGCTTTGCATCCGCAAAGAACCGGAAATGTTAATGGACTCTGCATCCGATTTGTTGCCGGCCATAATTGCCAAGCTTAACGCGATGATTAGCCCGGCGGCGATAATAATTAGAAAAAGATACTTTGCGATGAGAATCGTAACGGAGCGTTTTGCTTGCACGGAAAGCCTTGGTAAAAAAAGTGGCGTTAAAAATTGGCGCTAGTGTAGCACGAAAATATGAGGGGGGTTAGTCGGAAATCCGCCCGATAAGAGGGCGGACTTAAATATTTCGGAAGCCGCGGAATCGCGTTATTTCAGCGCTTTGCCTTTCAATTCTGGCACTAAAAACAGCGTGGCAAGCATATCGAGCGCATAAATAATCGCGAGGAATGCGATAGCGATACTGAAAGAATAAGCGGACACAATTGTGCCAACCACGACAGGACCAAAACCGCCGACGGCACGCCCGATATTAAATAGCACGTTTTGTGCGGTGGCGCGCGCTTCGGTTGGATAAGCCTCAGCCATTAACGCGCCGTAGCCGCCCATCATGCCGTTTACGAACATACCCAAAAATGCACCGGCAACAAGCATCGCCGTTGGATCGGTTAATTGTGAGTAGATGAGGATACTCAAAACAGCACCGCATTGAAACAGCAAGAAACTTGGTTTACGGCCAATTTTGTCGGCGAGGCGGCCGAAAATCCAAATACCCGCCATCATGCCGCATACAGTGACGGCCGTCCAAACGCCGGACTTGGTTAAACTAAAGCCAAGCTGTTTGGCGAGGAAGTTTGGCATCCAAATCATAATGCCGTAATAACCGAAGTTTTGTACGGAGGTCAGTACGATGACGCCAAGGCTGATTTTGGTCGTTGCTTTATCTTTCACTAGCAGTTTGAAAGATGCCCATTTTGAATTTCTGTTGCCGGCGAGCGCGCTTTGTTTTTCGGTGAATATTTCCGGTTCGTGCAAATGGGAACGTAAATACCAAGCTGCAAATGCCGGAAAAATACCCAGCACGAACATGCCTCGCCAACCGATATACGGTAATAAAATCGGTGTTAATAATGCGGCGGCCAATACGCCTACTTGCCAGCCGAGCGCCACGTAAGATGCTGCTTTTGCGCGATGGCGTGCCGGCCAAGCTTCAATTGCCAGCGCCATACCGATGCCGAATTCGCCGCCCAGACCGATGCCGGCGATAGTACGGTAAATCAGTAAATCCCAGTAACCTTGCGCCATGGCGCATAAGCCGGTGAAGACCGCAAACAGTACGATCGTCCAAGTGAGTACGCGTACGCGTCCGTATTTGTCACTTAGCGCACCGAATAAGATACCGCCGAACACCGCACCGACTAGCGTCCAAGTCACGAGAGAACCGGATTGCGCCGGTGTCAAGTTGAGATCCGCCGAGATTGCGCTGAGCATAAAACCTAAAATGAGTAAATCGAAACCGTCCATTGCATAGCCGACGGCGGAGCCGATAAGGGCTTTCCAGCCATATTGATTGACTTTGGTTGTCATATTGATGTCCTTTTACTACTCACGGGTAGTGTTTAAAGTGAAGGTGGGACGATGATGATTATCGCCGAGTTAAACGGTTGCGTAGTTTAAAGAAATTCCGTCGTTTCGGCAAATAAAAAAGCACAGAAACGACTTCTGTGCTTTGCAAAACCATTTGGATTTATTCTACGGTAACTGCTTTTGCCAAATTACGTGGTTGGTCGACATCGGTGCCTTTGATTAAGGCCACGTGGTAGGCTAACAATTGCATCGGCACGGTGTAGAAAATTGGTGCAACGATTTCGTTGATTTTTGGCATGGTGATAATTTTCATCCCTTCGTTTTCCGTGAATCCGGCGTCTTTATCGGCAAAAACATATAATTGACCGCCACGGGCGCGCACTTCTTCAATATTGGATTTCACTTTTTCCAATAAATCGTTATTCGGCGCCACCACAATAACCGGCATATCCGCATCAATTAATGCTAGCGGGCCATGTTTTAATTCACCTGCCGCATAAGCTTCTGCATGAATATAGGAAATTTCTTTCAATTTCAATGCGGCTTCCATGGCGATTGGGTAATATTCGCCGCGGCCTAAGAATAACGCGTGATTTTTCTCGGCAAAATCTTCCGCCAAGGCTTCAATATCTTTATCAAACGCTAAACCTTTTTCGATTTCGGCCGGTAAAGATTGTAGCGCTTTTACGATTTCTTGTTCTTTTGCGTCGGAAATATGGCCGTTTAATTTACCGATTGCGGTAACTAACATCAGCATTGAGGCAAGTTGCGTGGTAAACGCTTTGGTCGATGCCACACCAATTTCCACACCGGCACGGGTCATGAACGCAAGATCAGATTCGCGTACAAGCGAGGAGCCGGCCACGTTACAAATAGTCATCGCCGCCATGTAACCTTTTTCTTTCGCAAGACGAAGCGCCGCAAGCGTGTCGGCCGTTTCACCGGACTGAGAAAGCGTTAATAATAAGCTATTCGGACGCGTTACGAATTTACGGTAACGGAATTCGGAGGCGATTTCCACATCACAACTCACGCCTGCCAGTGCCTCGAACCAATAACGCGCTGCCATGCCGGAGTTGTAGGACGTACCGCAAGCCACGATTTGCACGTGTTGAACTTTTTCTAAAATTTCTTTTGCGCCGTTACCAATCGCTTCAATAATGACGTTATTGTGATTGATTCGGCCTTCCATGGTATTAATCAATGCAGTTGGTTGTTCAAAGATTTCTTTTTGCATGAAGTGACGGAATTTGCCTTTTTCCGCTGCATCATTTTCAAGATTAGATTCGTGCACTTCGCGTTCGGCTTTGTTGCCTTGTGCATCATAGATTTCAACGCTACGACGGCTGATTTCTGCAATATCACCTTCCTCCAAGAAAATAAAGCGACGGGTTACGTTCAATAACGCCAATTGGTCGGAGGCCAAGAAATTCTCGCCAATACCTAAGCCAATAACCAACGGACTGCCCGAACGCGCCGCCACCAAATGTTCTGGGTGCATGCGATCCATCACCACCATACCATAGGCGCCGCTAAGTTGTTTCACCACATTTTGAACCGCGTTTAATAAAGAATCGGTACTGCGCATTTCCCATTCGACTAAGTGTGCGATGACTTCGGTGTCAGTTTGTGAAGTGAATACATAACCGCGGGATTTTAATAATTTACGCAGTTCTTCATGATTTTCAATGATACCGTTATGCACTACGGCGAAATTGCCCGAAACATGCGGGTGCGCATTGGCTTCAGACGGTTCGCCGTGAGTTGCCCAGCGGGTGTGCGCAATCCCTGTACCACCGATTAACGGTTTTACCGCTACCGCTTCGTCTAAAGCTTTAACTTTACCTAAGCAACGCACGCGTTGTAATTCATGTTGTTTGTTTACGACGGCTAAACCCGCAGAATCGTAACCGCGATATTCCAAACGGTGTAAACCGTTGATTAAGATTTCCGCTACATCGCGTTGCGCCACTGCGCCGACAATACCACACATAAGCTTTCCTTTTTGTTGATTAATTTAAAATAGTGAGTTTTTAATCGCATTGAACGCAGATAACCTCTACGTTTTGCGCTTGAATTGCTTGTTTATCCTGTTCCGACAACCCGTTGTCCGTGATGAATACGTCAATTTGTTGCCAGGTTAATTCTAAGTTCGGCATTTTTCTGCCGATTTTTTGAGATTCCGCCATCACAATCACTTCGCGCGATACTTCGGCCATTACTCGACTCAGTCCGACTAATTCGTTAAAAGTTGTGGTTCCGCGTTCTAAATCAATACCGTCGGCGCCAATAAATAACTGGTCGAAGTCGTAAGAACGTAGCACTTGTTCCGCAACACGGCCTTGGAAAGATTCTGAACGAGTATCCCAAGTGCCGCCTGTCATTAATAATGTCGGTTCATTTTCTAATGCTCGAAGCTCGGTAGCAACCGACAGCGAATTAGTCATCACAATTAAACCTTGTTTACGATTAAGTTGCTTAATTAAGGTTGCGGTGGTGCTACCGCTGTCCACGATGATGCGATTGTGATCACGAATTCGTTCCGCTGCAGCCTGGGCTATGACAAACTTTCGTTTCGAAAGTTCTTCACTTTCTGTTTCATCAATAATTTCTTTTGGCATTAAAATCGCACCACCGTATTTACGCAATAAAAAACCGCTATTTTCCAATGCGGTTAAATCCTTGCGAATAGTGACTTCAGAGGTGTCGAATAATTGAACTAATTGCTCCACGCTAACTTCGCCTTGCTCTTGCAAAATTTGCGTAATACTGTGACGACGTTGTTGAGTATTGCGAAATTGGCTGTTTCGTTTCATGAATATTTGTTTTAAAACGGGTAATTAAATTTCGGTTCGAAAGTTTATAGAAGTGCAGTTGAGTTGTAAAGCTTATTTTAGCGAATAAAAAACCCTGCGACTGGGCAGGGTTTTTTCAATGCGGTGCTATTATTTGATCGCATCTTTTAATGCTTTACCGGAAACGAATGCAGGTACTTTAGAGGCGGCAATTTTGATTTCCGCGCCGGTTTGCGGATTACGGCCGGTACGTGCTGCACGTTGGTTTACTTTAAATGTACCGAAACCGATTAATTGTACCGGTTCACCTTTTTTAAGGCTTGCAGTGATCGCTTCTAAAGTTGCTTCTAATGCCGCTTTAGCTTGTTTTTTATTCAACTCTGCTGCACTTGCAATTGCATCAATTAAATCTGTTTTGTTCATGAACTTGTACCTTTTGTCAATTAAATCTGATTGTTTAAAACAGCGTTCCGACTAGGCCGGAACGGCTGCGCAAAGGATAATCTAACTTGCTTGGAAATAAAAGTAAGATTTTTGAAAATTGTGATAAATCTCACGCTATTGGTCGAATTTTATACCGATGTTGGAGATTCCTTCGGCCCTGATTTCATTTTTTAAATCTAAAATCAAATCGATATCTCGTTTTTCACAATCTTTTAACAAACGATAAATTTGCCATTGCACATCCAATTCCGCTTGGATATCTTGGTTTTCTTTCAGTTCCGCCTCGGAAAAATCACGGCCGTTTTCCGTTGCCAATAATGCCGTTACCGTGCTCAAAGAAATTCGACTGATTTCAATTGCTTTTTCTAAGGTTTCACCGGCAATGATGGCGTGTAAAATTTCCGCTAAAGCTTGACAAGCATCCAATGCCGGCACCACGCCGAAGTTATCATAGTCATTCAGGTCAGGAATAATATTTTCGAGTTTTTCCAGCTGATTGTCGAAGTTGATTTTGGCATTTTTCACGGTCAAATATTCCCATACTAAATTGAGAATATTTTGATAAGTTTTTGATTCGCCTTCCAATTCATTCATTTGACAGAATAATTTGAAATTTGGTGCCATACGTTCACATAACGCGGCCATAAATGTGAAATGTTGCCAACTTTCGAGGTTTTCTAAGCGCTTATGGATGGGATTTCGCATTTAGGAGCCTTATTTATGATATGCCTTGGAATATTCGTGAACCGCATCAACGAAAATTTTCGGCGCACTTTCCGGCACATCTTGGTGAATACCGTGACCAAGGTTGAACACATGTCCGCTGCCGTTGCCGAAGTCTGCCAAAATTGAGCGCACTTCCTGTTCGATGCGCTCCGCTGGTGCATAAAGTACGCTTGGATCCATATTGCCTTGTAGCGCCACTTTGTGTCCGACGCGTGCTTTGGCATCGGCAAGATTTACCGTCCAGTCCAATCCCACCGCATCGCAGCCGGTATCGGCAATGGCTTCCAACCACAAACCGCCGCCCTTAGTGAACAGCGTTACCGGTACGCGCCGTCCGTCATTTTCGGTTATTAAACCATCCACGATTTTGTGCATATATTGAAGTGAAAAATCCAAATATTCGCGATGACCCAATACACCGCCCCAAGTATCGAAAATCATCACGGATTGTGCGCCGGCTTTGATTTGCGCGTTGAGATAAAGGCATACGGAATCTGCCAGCTTGTCGAGCAATAAATGAAGGGTTTGTGGTTCCGCATACATCATTTTTTTAACTTTGCTGAAGGTTTTGCTGGAACCGCCTTCCACCATATAAGTGGCGAGCGTCCATGGGCTGCCGGAAAAACCGATGAGCGGCACAGCGCCGTTGAGTTCGCGACGAATGGTGCGCACCGCATTCATGACGTATTGTAATTCTTGTTCAGGATCGGGAATTGGTAGACTTCGTACCGCGCTTTGGTTTTCAATCGGGCGCGCGAATTTCGGGCCTTCGCCGGCGCCGAAATGCAAGCCTAAGCCCATTGCATCGGGAATTGTTAAAATGTCGGAAAATAAAATTGCGGCGTCTAAATCATAACGGCGTAGCGGTTGAAGCGTCACTTCACAGGCTAAATCGGCATTGCGGCAAAGGGACATAAAATCGCCCGCTTGTGCACGGGTGGCTTGGTATTCCGGTAAATAACGGCCTGCTTGGCGCATCATCCACACCGGCGTGTAGTCCACCGGTTCACGTAATAGCGCTTTTAAATAACGATCATTTTTTAATGCTGACATTTAGGCTTCCTTTTGATTGTCTTCTGCTCGGCAGAGCTCAAGGGTGGTGGAAATTAATTTGCGTGCGATAGTACCTGTTGGGGGTAATTCTGGCAAGGGCTGATTATAAGAAAACCATTGCGCATCATGAATTTCCGAGGCTTGTGGCTGAATTTCGCCGCTTTCATAGTCGGCTAAAAAGCCCGCCATTTGCGAATTTGGAAAGGCCCAAGGTTGGCTACCAAAATAACGAATGTTTTTAATTTGAATCCTGCTTTCTTCAAACACTTCGCGCCGTACTGCCTGTTCGAAGCTTTCGCCCGGTTCGACGAAGCCTGCCAAGGTAGTGTACATTCCGCCGTGTGGCTGATAATGGCGTTTGTGGTTGGCCAGTAAAATCTTCGTACCGCGGCGCACGGCAACAATAATCGACGGGTTGATGACAGGATAGCTACGCGCACCGCATCGAATGCATTGAACGGCGAGTTCGTCTTGGGTTTGTACCGTTTCAGCACCGCATTGACCGCAGAATCGATGAGTGTTCAAGAAATGGTTAATTTCCACGCCACGACTTAATAAATGAAATTGTTGTTCAGGAAGATAAAGTAAATCGCGCAAATTGAAATAGTCGTGCGCATCGTTTGGTTGTTCGGCAACAAGCCACAGCGGACGATTTTCCCATTCACCGATTATCATGCCTTGCAAGCTGCTAAGTTGAAGACTGTGCGCTGTGCCAAAAGGCAATTTACCGGCGTTCAGATGCAAGGTAGAACCTCGCGTGAGCAACCAATAACCGAAATCCGTCGCGTCGATTCGTTGCATAAAAACTCCTTGAAAAATAATTTCGATTTTATGAACGCGGCATTATAGTGCGGATTCAACGCCATTGCCATGGCCGCAGAATGGAGCCCTAAGGCGGATTATGTTAAAATCCGCGACATTTTTTTATCGGAGCATCCGTATGTCATTTTTCACTTATTTTTATTTAGAAAGTCGTATGTATTTTCAGGGTTATTTTAAATACATCGCGATTTTCGTTTCGCTCGGTGCGCTGTTTGTGGTGAGTTCGTTATATTTGCGCCATCGTTTGGAAAGCAAATATCGCGATCTCAGCATTATTTTTATGTTGCTCATTATTTTGTTGGTGGGCGTGCAGTATAACCAATACGAACAAAATCAGGTTTACGCTAACGATACTTCGCGCATCGTGACGTTCTTAAATTCCGTGCGTGAAAATCAAAATTTAGATGTTCAAGATCTGCGCGTAAATAGTCAAAAACTCATTAACGGCATGATCTTAAATATTCGCGATAAATATTACGAAGTACATTTCAACAACGATTTTAGCGCTTACGCATTGTCGGAAATCAACTTAGTGAACCCGAACATTAATATCGTGGACAAGGAGGCGAAATAATGGAAGGTTACACATTTCTCGCCGTTAAACTCGCCATCGGAATTTTGGGGTTGGTGTTGCAAATCAATTTAATGGGGAAAGGCAATTTGGCACCGACTTCGGCGATGGATCAGGTACAAAACTACGTACTGGGCGGCATTATCGGGGCGGTGATTTATAACGACAATATCGGCGTGTTGCAATTTTCGCTGGTATTGGTGTTGTGGACATTACTGATTTTCACGCTGCGCTTTATTAAAAATTATAACCGTGTCGTGAAGACGATTATCGACGGTCGCCCGGTTTGGGTGATTTTAAACGGCAAGGTGCAAACCGGCGAGTGTATGAAAAACGGCATTTCTGCCCATGATTTAATGTTTAAGCTACGTGCCGCCGGCGTGTATGAAATCGCCACAGTAAAACGTGCAGTGCTGGAGCAAAACGGGCAGCTTTCTATCATTCAATACGGTGATCAAGATTTGCGTTATCCGTTGATTATCGACGGTCAAATCGATCGCGATATTCTCGACATTATCGGCCGCGATGAGGCTTGGGTTCAGCAAGAACTTGAAGAGCAACAAATGACGGTTAATCAGGTTTATATCGGTGAATATTTAAACGGACGTTTAATCGTGCATCCTTATGCACAAAGTTAAAATTAAAATGGAAGTGAAAAATAGCACCGCATTGGAGCCGCTTCCAATGCGGTGCTGTTTTAGCAGGTCATCTTGCTAGGATTAGGACGAGAGCGCCTGCAATTTGCGTAAAATAATGTTTAACGCCACGCCGTACGCCGGCACAAATAACAACATTCCCACCGATAGTTTGAATAAATAATCGACCAAACCCAATTCGACCCAATGCGCAGCCATAAACGGATCGGCGCTTTGATAAAATGCCACGCTGAAAAATACAAAAGTATCGGCCATCGAACCGAAAATCATCGAACTGCTCGGCGCGATCCACCAGGTTTTTAGTCGGCGTAACCGGTTGAACACGATGACATCCAGTAATTGCCCCGCCACATAAGCGAAAAAGCTTGCCAATGCGATACGAAAAACGAACAAATTAAATTCGCTCAAAGTGGCAAAGCCCTGATATTGCGTGTCGGAAAATAGCACGGAAATCAAATAACTGACGACTAACGCCGGCAACATAACGACGATAATAATCCGACGCGCTTCTTTTGCACCGAATATGCGCACGGTTAAGTCAGTGGCGAGGAAAATGAACGGGAAGCTGAGCGTGCCCCAAGTGCTGTGGAAAGAAAAGTCTTCCGTTGCGCCGAGTGCGGTCAGTTTTAGCGTGACGGCAAAAGGAATTTGTACCAAGTAATTGCTTGCAGCGATGATAAAAATATGGAAAAGCGCCAGCCAAATTAAGGCGTGACGTTTTTGTCGCTCGTTAAAAAACGGGGGAAAGTTGTTCATGTCGGACCTTTTTAAACAAAAATCGGGGTGAGGGAACCCGAGCTAAAATAAGGGCAGGAATCATACGTATATTTACATTTTTTGCAAGAAAACAGCGTGACAAATCAGTGTATTTTATGGCGTACGGATTTCGGTTTTTGTATTTTTTATTGATTTTAGGCTTGACATAAAGCATGAAGGAAAACGATAATTATTCTCAATTTTTAATAACCTATAGGAATAAAAAATGAGAAAAGCCAAGTTCGCTTTGTTACCTTTATCCGTTTTCGTTGCTATGAACGTGCACGCCGAAAAAACGGAACAACTCGATGTGATTAACGTCGTAACGGAAAACACGGGGGCAAAAAGTAAAACTAATGTCGTCACGCTTGCCGATTTAAACAAATCGACGAATCAGGATTTGCGTGGTGTATTGTCTAAAGAGCCGGCGGTGAATTTCGGCGGCGGCAACGGCGGTACTTCGCAATGGGTCACGATTCGTGGAATGGGGCAAGACCAAATTGATATTAAAGTGGACAACACCTCTAGCGATGCGCAATTATTCCATCATCAAAGTCGTTTTATGCTTGATCCTAGCTTGATTAAACGCATTGATATTCGCAAAGGTGCGGGTTCTGCCAGTGCCGGTATCGGCGCCACCAGCGGCTCGATTGAAGCGACTACGGTGGAGGCGAAAGATTTATTGCGCGAAGGGCAAGATTTCGGTTTTAAATTGAATGCGGGTGTGAGCAGTAATAAAGGCCATTCGCAAGGCGCTACGGTTTACGGCAAAGCGGGCGTGTTGGATGCGTTATTTAGCGGCAATTGGCAAACCATTGAAAACTACAAAGGTGGTAAAGGCTATGTCAATAAAGAGGGTTCTCAAACGGTAAAAAATAGTGCCATCGGCGAACGTGGCCTCCTGGCGAAAATCGGCGTTGATCTCAACGAAGAGCACCGCATTGTATTAAGCCATCGTCAAGAACGTTATCACGGTTCGCGCGCATTACGCGAAGAGTTTGATTTTTCGCAAAGCTATCTATATGGCACGGCAAGTGATTTGAGACCGGGGCAAACCCTAAGTACGATTTTTACCGGAAAAAACAACCGCGGACAAAATACGTATTACATTTTAGATAGCAACGGACAATTTATCGTCAACGATGCCAATAATTCACCTCGCTACCGCATTACCACACAAAATACGACCAATCTTGAGTGGACGGGCAAGAAAATGGGCTTTATTAGCGAAGCCAAAGCCAATGCTTATTTAATGGAAATGTCGCGCAAAGAAACCGATTCCCATAGTGAATCAAAAATTGTCACGAAAGGCGCGAACGTGAATTTGGATTCCGAAATCGGCGAAAGTCATTGGGTTAAATACGGCGTGAATTATCGTCACCAAGAAGGCAAGCCGAATGCTTTAGCCAGTAATATCAAAGCAAATCAGAAAAAAGAAGATGTCGGTTTGTACCTAGAAGGCATTTGGGGATTTGGGCCCGTCACCTTAACCACCGGTGCGCGTTATGATCATTTTAAGTTTAAGGCGAATACCGGCAAAGAAGTCAGCCATGGCGATTTCAACCCGAGTGCGGGGCTGATTTGGCAAGTCACGAATAATTTAAGTTTTAATACTAATTTGAACTACGCCAGTCGCAGTCCTCGTTTTTATGAAGTAGTGCTTGCCGGTAGCCGAATGCGTGATGTTGCCGATAATTTGCGTGCGGAAAAAGCACGTAATACGGAGATCGGCTTTAATTATGACGTGAATCAAAATCTCTCGTTCAACGGTAGCTATTTCTGGCAAAAAGTAAAAGACGCTCATGCGATTAAAAACAATACAATCGTGAACTCGGCCTTATTGCGCAATCAGGGTTACGAATTGGGCGCGGCTTATAAACTCGGCGCATTCAAATTCCGTTTAGGCGTGGCGGAAAGCAAGCCGGAGACCACCGCATTGAATGGTGCAACGTTGGATAATACTGTGCTTGCCGTGGCGATGGGGCGTACTTGGACGACGGCGTTGTCTTATAAATTCGAACAGCCGAGCCTTGAAATCGGTTGGAAAGGTCGTTTTGTAGAAGGTAAAACCGGTTCGCCAAGTCGTGGTTCCAACACCGGTGAGGCGGCGATTAAACAAGCCGGCTACGGCGTAAGTGATTTCTACGCGAGTTGGGATGTGAACAAAAATTTAACGCTAAACTTTGCGCTAAATAATGCATTCAATAAATACTATAAGAGCCATAGCCAACGCGCCGGGATCAATAGTTTGCCGGGCGCAGGACGCGATTTCCGTTTAACTGCAAATTATACTTTCTAGTTTTTATTTTTTACTTTACTCAAAACGGTCAGTTAAACACTGACCGTTTTTTTATGCTATATACTGCTCCAATGCGGTGCTATTTGGGTACTTCAATGCGGTGCTATTTGGGTACTTCAATGCGGTGCTGTTTTGGCACTTCAATGCGGTGTTATTTTGATACTTTATTACTAAAAAGTGGTCAAAATTGACCGTGTTCGCCATGTTCACGGATAAAAGGCATAAAAAAAGTGGGACGTTAAATCCCACTTTTTTCGTTTTCAGTTGTGAAATTATTTCACTGCGTTGTCCAATTCGGCGGCGATAATTTCCATAGATTCCAAGCCGCCAAAAGCAAGGTACCAATTGGCAGCGTCTAAGTAAACGATGTGTTTATTTTTAAAGGCTTTAGTTTGTTTGATGATGTCGTTATTCAATACGGTTTGTGCATTGTTCACTTTGTCGGTTACTGCTGCGGTGCGATCCACTACGAATAAATAGTCCGGATTTTTGTCCAGAATATATTCGAAACTGACGCTCATACCGTGCGTGGAGGATTTGATGTTCGGATCCGCCGGTTTAAAACCGAATTTTTGATAAACCATACCGTAACGGGAGCCATCGCCAAAGGCGCTGATTTTACTTTCGTTTACCAGCACCAGTAATGCGGTGCGATTTTTAGCGTCTTTTGCCACTTGCTCGACTTTTTTGCTCAAGGCAGCGAGTTTTTCATCGGCGATATTTTGTTTGCTAAAGATTTTACCTAAGGCTTTAACATTTTCTTCGAAACTTGGGTAGTAATTTGCATAGTCGTTTTGAACGTAAAACACCGGTGCGATTTCTTTTAGTTTCTCTAATAGTTTTTGTTGGCGCGGCGAGGCGATAATCAAGTCCGGATTGAGCTCGTTGATTTGCTCAAAAGCAGGTTCCGGTAACGAGCCAACGTTTTGGAATTTGTCTTGCGCAAATTCGGCCAAATAGCTTGGAATATGACCGGATTTTGGAAACCCGACGATTTTGTCTTTTTCGCCTAATGCGCGCAAGGTATCCGCCACCCCAAAATCCAAGACGACAACTTTTTGCGGATTTTGCGGCACGTTTTGTTCGCCGGCAAAATTTTTCACGGTGATATTTTGAGCGTTTGCGATGCCGGCGGCGAAAGCGAGCGTGAGTATGCTCAGTTTTTTTAGTGTTTTTAAGGATTTCATTATTTCTCCTAGTTTGATTTAAAGTAAATGGCGATTTTTTGTCGATTGATTTCTTGAATTGGGATCGGCATGTCGTAGATCGCTTGCAACACCTCTTCGCGCATTATTTCGTCCACGTTTCCTTGTGCCACCAATTCGCCTTGTTTCATGGCGATAATATAGTCGGAATAACAAGAGGCAAAATTGATATCGTGAATCACAATCACGACGGTTTTGTTCAGTTCCGTCACCAGTTTGCGTAGCACTTGCATAATTTGCACGGAATGTTTCATATCCAAATTATTGAGCGGTTCGTCCAGCAAAATATAATCCGTATCTTGGGCTAAGGTCATGGCAATGTAAGCGCGTTGGCGCTGACCGCCACTTAAATTATCAATATATTGTTGGCGAATAGCGCCTAAATCCATGTAATTGATGGCGTTGTCAATGAACGTTCGATCGGTTTCGGTGAGGTTGCCTTTGCTGTAAGGAAAGCGGCCGAAGGCCACCAATTCTTCAACGGTAATGCGTAAATTGATGTGATTGGATTGTTTCAGAATCGCTAATTGGCGTGCGATGTCTGAACTTTTTTGGTCGTGCAAACGCCGTTGGTTTAAATATACATCGCCGCTATCGGCGGAAAGTAAGCGGCTGATAATCGCTAACACGGTACTTTTGCCGGCGCCATTTGGGCCGATAAATGAAGTGATTTTACCGGTCGGGATGGTTAACGACAGATCATGCACCACTTTTTTGCCGCTGTAGGATTTGTGAAGATTTCGGATTTCTATTGCCATTTTTTATTTGCCCGCAATAACAGAGAAAGAAAATAGACGCCGCCGACAAAATTAATAATAACGCTTAGCGGTGTGCTGAAAGTGAAAACTTGAGATAACAAGAATTGTCCGCCAAGCAAGGTGAACACGGAAAGTAACATGGCGGCGGGAATTAGAATTTTGTGGCGATAATCGCGCATAAATTCAAAAGTGACATTCATCACCAATAGGCCCAAAAAGGTCAAGGGACCAACCAATGCGGTGGAGACTGAGGTTAAAACGGCAACGATAATCAGCAATTTTTTAATGATTGACGAGTAATCAACACCAAGATTAATCGCTTGTTCGCGTCCAAGGGCGAGTACGTCCAAATACTTCCAATAGCGTAGGCTGACTAGAATGGCGATGAATAAAATTGCTAAAGCCAGCCATAAAATCGCGGTATTAATGCGATTAAAACTGGCGAAACCGATATCTTGTGAAATTTGGAATTCGTTCGGATCGATTAATACTTCCATGAACGTGGTGAGACTACCGAAAAAGGTACCGAAAACGATCCCGATTAACAGTAAAAAGAAAATATTCGGCGATTCTTTTTTAAAGAGAAAATGGTAGAGCGCCAGTATAAATAAAACCATGCAGCCGGTACTGCCGAGAAATAAAACGATCGGATGAATCGAAAGTAATGTATTGGAACCGAATAAAAATAAAATACCGGTTTGGATTAATAAATACAGTGAATCTAACCCCAGAATACTCGGCGTGAGAATGCGGTTGTTGACCACGGTTTGAAAAATCATGGTAGCGAGCGCGATTGCGATGCCGGTAATAATGATGGCGCTAACGGCAAGAGCGCGGTTGTACAGCGCATATTGCCAGCGATTCGGTAGATTATAAGCAAGGTATAAGCAGACGGCGAGAGCGGCCAAAAGGCTTAGTACCGCAAGACGAAAAAAGGAAGACTTAGCCATGACGATACCGTTTCAGTAAGAAATACAAGAAAATACCGCTACCCATCACGCCGAGCACCGCATTGATGGAAATTTCGTAAGGGTAAATCAAGCTACGTCCTAAAACGTCGCAAAAAAGTACGAATACGGCACCGAGCAGTGCGGTATGGGAAAGGATTTTTTTTAGGTTATCACCTAAATAAAGGGTCACGATATTCGGCACGATCAAACCCAAAAACGGAATCACGCCGACGGAAACGATCACAATGGAAGAAACGCTCGCGACGATAATTAGACCGAGATACAGCACTTGGTTGTAATTCAGTCCGAGATTGACGGCAAAATCTTTCCCCATGCCAACAATAGAAAAACGATTGGCAAATAAATAGGCGATGATCAGTAGCGGTAAACTGAAATAAAGTAATTCATAGCGACCGGACATTACTAAGGAAAAATCGCCTTGGAGCCAGCCGGAAAGATTTTGTAGTAAGTCTTTTTGGTAAGCGATGAAGGCAGTGACAGCACTGATAATGTTACCGAACATCATTCCGACTAACGGTACGAAAATGGTATCTTTGAATTTCAAGCGCGACAAAATTGTCATAAACATCAGCGTGCCGAGAAACGACACGATGATGGCAACGGTCGTTTTTAATAACATCGATGCGCTGGGAAAAAATAAAATAGCTAAAAGAATGCCTAAACGAGCGCTGTCCATGGTTCCGGCGGTGGTGGGTGAGACGAAACGATTACGACTCAATTGCTGCATCACTAAACCGCAAATGCTTAATGATGCACCGGCAATTAAAATACTAATTAAGCGAGGGAGGCGGCTATCCAGGAGGATTTGCCATTGATTGGCATCAAAATTCAATAGACCTCGTAAATTTACGGTACTGACGCCAAGAAAAAGGGAAATAAAAGAAAATAGAAATAATAGAAAAACCAGATACCGTCTTTTGTACATTGCATTAAATGATAATAATTCGTAACAGCGGAAGGATAGCATACCGAGAATAGGAAGGAAAAGAGAAATTTGCTAAGTAAGCTGAAATGAGGCGAATATAGACGATTCCAATTACAATGATTTATAGCTTTATACTTTTAATTTCGGCAGAATACCGAAAATTTTACCTTCCTAAAAGGAGATATATATTATGACAAAACACTATGATTATATTGCAATCGGCGGCGGTAGCGGCGGTATCGCTTCTATCAACCGGGCGGCAAGTTACGGCAAAAAATGCGCCATTATTGAAGCGAAATATTTAGGTGGGACTTGCGTAAACGTCGGTTGTGTGCCGAAAAAGGTTATGTTTTACGGTGCTCAAATCGCCGAGGTTCTCAATCGCTACGCACCGGATTATGGTTTTGACGTGGAGATGAAAAAATTCGATTTCGGCAAATTGATTGAAAGCCGTCAGGCGTATATTGATCGCATTCACGCTTCTTACAATAATGTTTTGGCGAAGAATAACGTGGATGTGCTTACCGGTTTTGGTAAATTTGTTGATGCGCATACTATTGAGGTAACTTTCGCAGACGGTTCAAGCGAGCGCGTTACTGCGGATCATATTTTAATTGCCACGGGCGGTCGTCCGTTCCGTCCGCACTCGGTGAAAGGACAAGAATACGGTATTGATTCCGACGGTTTTTTTGCGCTCACCGAATTGCCGAAGCGCGTTGCGATTATTGGCGCGGGTTATATTGCGGTGGAAATCGCTGGCGTATTGAACAGCTTGGGTTCTGAAACGCATTTAGTCGTGCGTCGCCATGCGCCGATGCGTAATCAAGATCCGTTAATCGTAGATACATTGCTGGAAACCTTGGAACAAGACGGCATTATTTTGCATAAGCACACGACAATCCAAGAAATTGTAAAAAATAACGATGGCTCGCTCACCGCGGAATTCGGCCATGAGGGTAGCGTTACCGTCGATTGCGTGATTTGGGCAGCAGGACGTGAGCCGGCAACGGATAACCTTGGTTTGCAAAATGCCGGCGTAGAAACGAACGAACGTGGTTATATAAAAGTGGATAAATATCAAAACACCAATGTGAAAGGCATTTACGCGGTGGGCGATATTATCGAAGGCGGTATTGAATTAACGCCGGTTGCGGTGGCTGCGGGACGTCGTTTATCTGAACGTTTATTTAATAACAAACCGAACGAACATTTGGATTATAACTTGGTGCCGAGCGTGGTATTTAGTCATCCGCCAATCGGCACCTTAGGGTTAACTGAGCCGCAGGCTGTCGAACAATACGGTGAAGAAAACGTGAAAGTGTATAAATCGTCGTTCACCCCGATGTATTCCGCCGTGACACAACATCGTCAACCTTGCCGCATGAAATTAGTGTGCGTGGGTAAAGATGAAAAAATCGTCGGATTGCACGGTATAGGTTATGGCGTGGACGAAATGATCCAAGGTTTTGCAGTGGCCGTTAAAATGGGCGCGACCAAAGCCGATTTCGATAATACTGTCGCCATTCATCCGACCGGTTCGGAAGAATTTGTCACCATGCGCTAGCTTTTAAGATTAAAGAGGCGGATTGATTCGCCTCTTGAAGTCGGGTTTCAAGATAGCCGGTAAGGTGCATTTTCAATGCGGTGCTATTTCGCCACTGCAATGAGATTTATCGGAAAATTCGGTAAAGCCTAGCGATTTCAACGGATAAATTTCTCTTGTAATCTGCAGTAAATTGCGCGTTTTTTATTTTGTTCGCATAAATTTCTTGCAAAGTTCCGGACTTTTGTGTAGTATTCACGGGCTTTTAGTATGAGAGCCGTTTAATGTAATCATTTATTAAACGAGCGTAACAATTAGGTTACGTTGAACAATGTTTCCGATTTGGGGACTCTATAACAGGTAACTTGCACCTCCTTTTCTATTTTGAAGTTAGAACTGTGATGGTGTTAGTTTTTTATTAGCTAAATTTATTGGAGCTCTGGTCTAATGCAGAACCAAAGAATCCGTA